>DASXUQ010000017.1:300000-414496 GCA_036504735.1 bacterium | reverse complement strand
GCGCCGTTTGGAATACAGCACCTTCCTTGGTGGCAGTGATCGCGAATTTCCGAACGGGATACTCTGGGACAGCGATCAGCATACCGTCTGGCTGGCGGGGACCTCAGACTCACATGATTTGCCCGTAACCCCCAACGCTCTGGTACCAGACGATCATGGCGTGGAACACGGCTACGGCTTCTATCTATGCTACGACCTGCCTGAAGACAGTACGGACACTGCGCCAAAGCCTTTACCCATACCACAATCCTTCACCCTTTCCGCCTTTCCCAATCCCTTCAACTCCAGCACGACGCTTTCCTTCACCCTGCCGGCAACGGCCAGCGTCAAGTTGTCCATATATAATATTGAAGGCCGGCTGGTGATTTCGCGGAATGCGGGCACATTGAGCGCGGGTGAGCACCGCCTTAGCGTTGATGGAGGATCCCTGGCATCTGGGATCTACTTTGCTCGCCTCGAAATCGTCGGCCAGTCTGCCCAGTGTAAACTCATGTTGCTTCGCTGATAGAATAGTTGCTCACCTTAGAGCAGCAGTTGTTACTGCACGCGTACTTTTACCTTGGAGGCGCCCTGTGAACGGGAGCAAATTACTTTTTCTACTAATTGTGTTCGGAATTGTGTTCACGCAACCCGGTTACGGCTGGTGGACCAACGTTAAGCCTGAGATACAAACTATCAAGGGTCTTGATCCAGACGCCGAGCCACTTCACCTTTCCAATCCGCTTAAGATTCGTTACTTAAGCGGAGGCGGCACTTCGGCGGAAGACTTAGAAATCGCTTGGTGTGCAGAAGAGCTGGCCACGCGTTTGCGGAAGGTCGCCGAAGACCATCAGGTTCCCTTAGCGGTGACGGTGGAGCGGTGGGGGTGCCTGCCTCCACCTGAGGAAAATGATATTGTTCTGGGCCTTTGGAACCCCTACATGCGCCCGGTTTTCGATACCGATAGCTGGGAGCCCTGGCATCACTCGCCGATGGATAAGTACCATCCCGAAGGATACTACATTCTTGTGCCGGATGTCATCAGTCCCGTTTATCTTACAGCATCCACCACACAAGGTTTACGCTACGGTGTCACGTCGCTGTGGAAGGCTGTGGACGTGGCGGGTACTGAGTTTGAATTGGGTGTTGCTCGTATAGAGGACTTTCCCACCTTTGAGTTCCGGGGACTGTCCGTGTTCTCAGACCTCGGAGATCCAGATCCAACATTGGTTCCCAAAGCAGATAGTAACCACCCAGGCATAAACCGTCCCGAAGCTTTTGCGGACTCTGTGACCAAGATTGCGTACTATGCTATGCTTGAAAACAAAGCCAACAGCTTAGTACATAATGGAAGCCCATGGTACTATGGCAACAACAACTCGCACAGGCCCGCAGAGAGTACTTTCCTGACGCGGTTTGGCACTGGACTCTGGGGCACAGACAGCCACAAGAAATGGAAAGAATTCGGCATTGACTGGTACGAAGGTGTAAATTGGCTGGATCAGAATGCCAACCAGGATAACTACTACCGGAGCATCCAAATCGTAGATACATGCTCAGTGGAGCAGGATGGCGGTTGGGTGCGGCTGCATGTCTCCTCGGGGACAACAGCATTCACTGGCGGAGATTTCCAGGGATGGGGCACTCAACCGAATCCACCTGGATGGGATCCCCCGGCTTCGTTTGAAAAGGTTGTTGAAGCCAACCAAAACATCTTCCTCAGGGTGAAGGATATTCAATCGTCCGGGGGTGGTGCAACGTTCACCGCTGCGAAGCAGAAGTTACAGAATCATTGGGGTCTTGAGGAAGATGCGCAGCATGTGTGGACCGCCTATCCATCGCGACAAATGATCCTTTCTTTCAAGGTTCGCGTAAATAGTATGTTGGAAAACGACATCGCGACTATCAAGGTGAATATGCCCGGCGTACCTGACGGCCGATTGGCAGGTGATTATCCGCCTACGGATGATGGTGGTTATCTCCCGACAAACCCGTGTACCGGTTATCACACAAATTTCGACTTAGTCCAGTCGGGTCAGTCCCTTGGCCGAGTAGCGCCTACAGATGGCTGGGTAACACTGAAGCAGGTGTTTACGACGTACGGTGCTAAGTACATCACGGTAGAAGTCACGCCAACCGGGGTTTCCGATAACGCAACCGTCGACTTCGACGATTTCAAAATAGTCGACTCGGACTTCTATCAACTCTACGCGCCTGAGCACCAGAATATGTCGTTTGAAGTCCTGCGTGATGGCATCTCGCAGTTCACCTTCAACACCGGATATGATCTTCAGGAACTGAGTAATTCAACCAAGGCGTGGAAGGTTCACCACGCGGCGGTCAGTGTTCCCACGGCGGCGTGGAACGGACACGACGGTTTCAATGCGAACGACAAAGTAGTGGTGACGTATCGAAGTTTTGCACGCCGCGCCGCAGGTCCGATTGTCGAAACAGGCAATGTCACCGGCGAAGTCTATCCCATTATTGACGGTGGAAGCCCGCGTTACCTGGCACGGACGGATCATCTCACATCATTTGGTGGTGATGCTGCCTTGGAAGATCAGCGGGATTGGTTTGAAAGTAACTTCTCCGGCAATGTACGCGGTTACTATTCCGCTGAAAACGAGATTCATGGCGCTGGATGGCGCGATGGCGATTACGGGGATATGAATCAGAGTTTTGCCCAGACCTACGGTGAGTTCATGAGCGATGTTGCCGGTACACTCTCCCCTAACAAACCCCTCATTCTGTTTTCGGACATGTTCAGTCCGCACCTCGAAGCAAAACGCTTTTGTCGCACCAACAATCCCTTAGGAATTGTTGGTGGATTGTATCACGGAGATCGAGACAATTGCATGAGTTCGAGCAACATCCCTGGGCTGGATCCGGACGCGACGATCTGGTTCATCAATGAAGACATCGACTATGTCAGCATGAATCAAGCTGAAATCGATGCGCGCCAGGAGTGGTGGAATGGCGTTGTCAGCCGACCTGACAACAAATGGAGTGAATTGCTTGGTGGCCACCTGATTATGACACGAGATGGGACGCCTGTACCCTGGCCAAACGACAATAACCGAGCCTATTACAAGCATGTAGTGAACGGCGCATATGCCGCGCGGGAAAGTGGCGCGAGAATTCCGGGCGGCATGCGGTTTTTCTGGCCAGGTGAATTCAAGCATGGCGATTACGCCACAACGGAGTACTATGGCGCAAACAGCGGGCGCACTCAACAGTGGCTTCAGTGGTTGTGGAATTGCGGTACGGTCACAATTGGAATTCGCGATTTCGCGGATTATTATGACCACACCCAGAACACTGCCCATGCAGATTTTAAGATCTACCCCCAGGAGCCGGGTCCAGCGGAGATTGCATCCGACATCGATAGTGTCGTGCTGCAATATCGATTCGGACTCAGTGGTGACTGGCTTCGCATCAAGCAGCTGGGCAACAAATACCAGAGCAAGAGCGACAGCGTGTACTCATTCGACATTTCGCTCCCCGATAGCGGAGGAGTTGTAGAATACCGGGTCTGGGCATTCGATGATTTCGGGCGCTACCATTCTTATCCCGCCAGCGGAACGAAGTTAAAGGATCCCGATGTTGGCGACCGGTTGTATTTCACATTTGAACGTCGGAAAGACGGTGTGATCGATCACTCAATGACATTCCACACGCCGGGCGTAATGACTCAGCCATACGTGATCAAACCGGGTGCTACGCTGGCGATTCGGCCTTTACCGGATTACGTTTACTCAACAATGGCCGTATCCGACAATGCTTCCATTAGTTTCGAAGAAGGCTTGGAAACTGTGGTGCCCCAACTGGACATTTCGGCAGGCGATACAGCGACGATTGCGTTTGAGTTGCAACAAGGGTCAAGTCACTGGGATGGCATTGATAGCAGACATGGCTTGATCTCTACGCACAATGTGAAATTCCTCAGAGGCACAGACGGTCTGAGTATCAGCCCGGCCAGCGGTATCCAATCTCACTCGATGCAAAAGACAACCTTTGAGGACATTGTGCATGTCTCCGGTGGTTCCGTCAAGGTGGAAGGTTCTCCCACCTTCAGTAGCCTGATCGTGGACAGCGGCGCAACCCTTGAACTGCAACCGGGCACGGTCGTTTCTTTTGCGGATACAGCACGATTGCTGGTCAGCCCGTATGGCAAGCTGCATTGCATCGGTACGGATTCGCTGCCCATCGTGTTCACATCCACAGCGGACAGCCTGAAGTGGCTGGGCGTGCAGATCAGCAAGCATGCGGCGGACACTTCATCCTTTGCGTACTGCCAGTTCGTAAATTCCCAAGCCGGATTGCTGGCTGACAACGGAGTAGTCAGTCTTAAGCACTGCTCATTTGCCGGTAACCACACTGGTGTGATGGCCATCAACGGCGGCACCGTGCTGGCCGATAGCTGCACCCTGACCTCCAACCAGGACGGCGTGGTCATTGCCAACCTTGCCACAGGCCATCTGTCGAACTGTGCGGTCTCCCGCAACAGCGGCCCGGGTCTTGTGGGCCTTTCCCGGTCCACTTACTACCTCGAAAACTGTGTGGTGGACAGCAACAGCGGCGACGGCACAGCAGGCGGCCTTGGGCTCTACACCGGCTCACAAGCCTTCCTGAAATGCACGAACGTGGAAGGCAACACCGGACCGGGCATCACGGCCTATGGTGGCGCGGTGATGATGAGTTCGGTCGATACGGTCGCAGCGCCCAACGTCAACTGGCGCGGCAACAGCATCCGGGCCAACCACACGGTCGGCAGGGAAGGGCAACTGACGCTGATGGGCCGCATCGGCTTGGGCCTTTACAACGGCCACAACCAGATCGCCGACTCGGCAGGCACATCCACACTGGTTCGCTGGGAAGATCATCCCACCCGCGACTGGTGGCGCGACGTCTACTGGGGCCGGACGGATACGGCCAACATCCTGAACCGTCTGCCCAGCAGTGTGCTGCTCTCCCGCGTGGATTCTTCGTGGAGCAACTGTCCGGCATTCCGGGGCGATGCCACGGAACCGGATTCCCTGATTACCGACTTCCTGGCCCCGCACAACAGCGAAGCGGTGCCGGACTGGAGCAGTGCCCGCACCGCGTATCGCAATCTGGTGAAGCTCTCGCCGAAATCGGACTACGCCTTTGCCGCCGCCGACCGGCTGCTGGATGTAGACCGGGCAGCCCACTACTCGGTGGACAGCACGCGGCTGTATCTGTCTTCCATCGCCGATACCACCACCAATGCGGCGCTTAAGCGTTGGCTGAAAAATACGATTGGTTGGTGCTGGGCCGAAAAGGACAGCATCGCCAAGGCCAACAGCCTGTATGACTCGCTGGCAACTTACGGAGCGACCCGGCTGGATCGGGCCAGTGCCAGCGCCCAGAAGCAGATGGTGGCGGTGCACAAGTTGTCTTCGGATACGGCAGGCTTCACGGCCCTGTCGGTCATACAGCATACGGATTCGGCGCGGATGTTTATGGAGCGCATGAATCTCTGGACGCAGACCGTGATCACCGACAGCGTGATCATGTATGCCCCCTGCCAGGTGGATACGATGATCGAGATTGCCCAGGGTGGAACGCTGGTCATCCTGCCCCATCCGGGAACGGAAGAAGCGGTAGTGAACTTCGGACCGCATGGTTCAATTACCGTGGACGGTTTCAGTGAGTCCCAGCCACGCGGTAAGCTCTACGTGCTCGGCACAGCACAAAGCCAGGTGATCATGAACTGGGACACGGTCAGCACCGGAGGCCCGAATATCGCGTCTACATGCGGTTACGTGGAGATGAAACATGCGGTGCTTCAAGGAAGTGGCTGGGTCAACAGCAACGAAAACCCCTTGGAAACCACAACCCGGATGCCGATTTTCCAGGCGGATTCCTGCACCTTTAAAATATTCGCCGACGGGATCATCTGCTACGGCACGGACAGCAGCAGCTACCTAACTAATTCTACTTTACAGAGGATGGGTGGCGTGGACATGTTTGGCGCCGGGAGCAGCAGCGCCCTGGCGCTGTTCGGCGATGCTCATCTGCGCATTGAAAACTGCCACATTGAAGGCAGCCGGGAAGCCGGTTTGCTGAACTACTACAGCAACGCCGATCTGAACGTCATCGGCACGACGATTACCGGCAGTGACGGAAACGGCATATTGAATTGGGAAGGCGGCAATCTGACCTTGGAGTGCAGCCAGGTTACAGACAACGGCGATACCCTGGCGGAAATCTGGGTCAACGGCGGGACCGTGGATCTGGTAGGTGCGCATACGCAGCTTGCCGACAGTTCCGGAACGCTGATCTACAGCTCCGATCCGTCTTATGTGGACGTCGGGGACGGCGAAAACTCCTTTGACCTCTGGACGGGCAACGGGCGCTACTTGGCGTCCGGCGCGACCAGCGGAAGCTGGAGCATCGGGATGAATACGTGGGCTCCCTACACGCCGGGCGATACGGCCTTCTATGCTCACCTGTGCCCGGCTTCGCCGTCTTTCTGGTCCGTTGACACGTCTCTTGCAACCTTCGCATCGTGCGAGGCGAGCACGCAGTCCATCGGCGACGGCCTGTCCGGTATGCTTCCCGGCACCTCGGACAAACACCAGACGGATACATGGACGCCCGGCTCAGGCAACCCGGCAACGACCATCAGTGCCCTCCAACCGACCATCGGTTTGACCGCGACTACGACAGTGGCGGGCGGTGCGTTAGCGAAGGGGCCAGTGCGATCAGCACAGAAGGGACTATCGGCCGTCAACGAGAAGCGCTCTAACCAGGCGATGATGCTGAATCACTATCGCGAGGAGCTGTCCCAGTGGCGCACGGCCAAGGCGCTCCGCAATGCCGGTGACAAGCAGGCGTCGCTCCAGCGCACAATGACGTTCCTGGCCGATCATCCGGGATCGAAGCTGGTGCCTGCCGCGTTGGCGAACCTGGCAGGCTTGGCCCAGAAGGGTGATTTGAACGGGACGGTAAGCAAGTTCCTTGCCGAACAGTCCAACACCCTGACGGATCCGGCGCAGCGCATTCAGGCCAAGCGATTCTCCTATGTTGCCAAAGCACGGGAAGGGAACCCCTCCGAGGCCTTGGCGGGATTGGAGGAGATGATGGAGACGGCTCCGACGCTCAAGGACTCTCTTGAAGCCTTGGTGGACGCAATGGGTATCGGTTTCTTCAACCGGCACAACAAGAGCGTTCACCCGCGTAGTCCGCAGATTCGCTGTGCGAATGTCAAAGAACTGCAACGCCGGGTCATCGAATGTGCGCGCCTGTTGGATAACCCTGCAATGAGTGCCAAGGGCCACGGTCCGATGATCCCCACGCAGTATGCTCTTTACCAGAACTACCCGAATCCCTTTAACCCCAATACGGAAATCCGGTTCGATGTGCCGGAGGCGGTGCGAGTGGAAATGAAGGTGTTCAACATCCTCGGACAGGAAGTGGCTAAGCTGATCGATGAAGTCCGGCCCGCCGGTGCCTACCGTCTGACGTGGGACAGCAGGACCACATCCGGAGCATCCGTTGCCTCCGGTCTGTATATCTATCGTATCAAGGCCGGAAACTTCGTAGACGCGAAGAAGATGATGCTCGTCCGGTAGAGGTGTTACGGCTTGACCAAAGGAAACAGGCTCCTCCGCGATGGGGAGCCTGTTTCCTTTGGGGTGTGCAACAGGAATGACTATCGGGTTATGATTTCCTGGCGGAGCCTTGGCTGACTGAAACGGTAATCCGCGAAATTGCTTGTGCCAGCCTTCGATACAGAGCACAAAGAAAGACGCACCTACTGGGCAAGTTGTTCTACGGCGTCGGGTTACCGCATCTGCGAGTTCACAGCACCAGATGCACCAGCCCCCCCCGGCCGTCATCGTTGAGGTCTTCAATCGTAGCCGTCACTACCAGCAGAAGATTTCGTTGCTGATGCAGATTTGGCGATTTGTAAATCCGAAATCAGGTTGTGAACGTTCGAGACGTTTGCTGGAAGCCTACTATAGCCAATAGAATGCGGTGTGCGCAATTTCTTGCACTCTTTCCTTTCTTGGTCATATTCACGGTAATGCAAACCATTTTATACACAATGCCCTATCGCACTTGACATTCTGCGAGCGGTTCTTCATATTGCTGACCAACAAAAACGTAGCGGTGCGCGACCCGAGCGGATGATCCACGCAAAAAAGCAGAGACCAAGATGAAGAGACACCACCCCCTATGGCACATAAGTTTGAGCCTGCTGATGTTGCTCATCATGCATACCAGCCTTTTCGCCCAGCCACAGGTGCCGGTGACTTGGGGACAAGCGAGGTGGCTGAACAGCGGGTGCAGTCTGGAAAGCTACCATAGCTTCATCATGATGGGGGACACGCTACTGGCCGGTGGAACGTTGTCCGATGGCAGCCAGAACCCCAACTACACGCCGGTCGTGGCCCATTCCTTCGACAACGGGCAAACCTGGAGCGCTTGGCAACGGCTGGATAGCAACTTCTATGATAATGTCCGGCTCATCCTCAGCGGGGCAGACGGACGCATCTTTGCGTTTTACGATACTGAAGATTCCACCTTCCACGTGACCAGCCAAACCATGCGGTCGCTGGACGGCGGAGCTACATGGGCTACCTGTTTGCCGCCTATAAGTAATCGATGGCTTTCTGCGGGAACGGCTGTCGGCAGGCAAGTGGTTGTCGTCAATATAGACACCCAAGGCCATTTTGACAAGCGCATTTCGATCAGCGATGATGGTGGGGATCACTGGCGGCTCCTGATACCCCTCGCGGGCGATTCGACTTTCGTCATCGGAGCGGGGCTGACGCGGACGAACATCTTGCTCGATGAGGCCCGACATGTTGGACGTTCCTCGCGTGTGGGTGTGTCGGTCGGCGACCGCAGCAGCCAGAGTTGGAGTCCGTATCAGGATTTGCCCGGCCAACCGATGGCCGCCTACATTATCAACAGCCTGCTGACGGCCGATAGTTCCTCCGAGACCGCAATCCAACTCAGCGTCTGTACCCACACCGACGGCTTCGTGATGGAAACCTTGTACTACCAGCGCACCACCGATGCCGGTGTGAGCTGGAGTCTGCCGCGCACGCTCTCCCAAGGGGCGACGCTCTCGTCCTACATGGCCGAACCGGAAGCCTTTTGCCACGGCAAACTGTGGGGCGTGGCCTGGCAGGACTACGGCAGCGCCGATTCGACCCGCTGGGGTATCTATTTTCGGTTGTCGGCTAACCACGGCAAGGACTGGTACCCGCAGCAGTATGTGGATGGCGTGGCATTTTACAGCTGGTACGGCACCGGCCAGTTTGTCGGCAACGAGGTGCGGCTCTACTGGCAGGGATTCCATGACAGCTGGACGACCGAGGACTACCGCACCGTCAATGGAACCCTTACCCCGGACACGCTGCCGCCGGCGCTGACACTGGATCTATGGGGACAGGATACGATCCGGCAAGGCGACACCCTGCGTTTGGAAGCGACCGCCGCCGACAACGACACACTCTCGGAAGTGCGCGTGCTGATTTCCGACAGCGGTCAGGTCAGCACCGTGAGCATGGAACGGACATCGGGCTCGCGCTACAGTACCACGTTTGTGGTGCCGCATGAAGGCCGGTTCGATTATCGGGGCCAAGCCGAGGACTTCTGGGAGAACATTACCAGCGTCCCCGACACCGGTTGGCTCTCCTTCGTGGCTCAGGGGCCGTCCGCAACTTCATCCTTCATCCTTCCGCCGTCCTCCTTCGCGGTGTCGGTGTTTCCCAACCCAAGCAACGGCTGGCCATCGCTTCAGCTTGCACCGGAGTGGTTTGCGCAGGGGCCGGTCACCGTCAGCGTCTACAATCTGCTGGGACAACGACTGCTGCAACGGCGGCTTGCCAACAGTCGCACATCCCTTGCTCCCGATGCCCCGTCTGCCTCAGGACTTTTCGTGCTGGAGGTCGCCAGCGGCAGCAGAACCGCCAGACAGAAACTCTTGATCCTGAAATAAGTCCTGCCCCTTTGGGCGGTGAGTAATGTACTCAACGTATTTTCTTAGGAGAGCATCATGTTTTGCCGACTCGCACGCGCTGGCGTGTTCGTTTGGATCGTGATTTCGTTGTCTGTCTGCTGGGCGCAACCAGCGCCGACTCCCTTGGCTATCCCTGTTTCACATACGGGTACTGGCGGTGCATACGAGCATCAGGAGTGTGATGCCAGCAGTGACCTCTATGTGCTTGATTCCCGCCATCAACCTCTACCAGGATTCGATGCAAACGCTAATCCACAATGGGGTTTTTTGCGATTCCCAAATGGCAATGCCGCCGGAACACTCGATCACCTCATTTATGGTTCGAATTGGACCAATGCGGTCGGCGCCTATCCGGCGTTTTGCGAGTCGGGCGTGGCGGACATGTCGTTTCAGCAGGGTGTGGGTTCAACCATTGTCATGGCCAGCCCTGATGGATACAGCTATTGTCATGCCGTGTGTGACCAGACAAGTTGGTTGGTCCGGAGTATCCCGATCACTACGATTACCAGCCTCGGCGAGTGCCACTATGCGGACGATATTCCTGACCGGAATTGCATGGCAGGCGGTCTGACGACGACTGACGCATGCTATGATTACCATTGGTGGTCAACGGGCACATACACATATTACGACACTCCCTGGACTCCTGCGGTGAACGACGGCAATGTTCCGGCAGGGCGCTGGGTATATGATCTGGACGGAATTGAGCAGGAGAACTCTGCCCACAGCCTCCAAGTCGAGCCGATTATCGTAACCACAACCACACTTCCCCAAGGCGATCCTTCACTTCAACATGATCCGGTAACGACCGACCGGATGTACTGGACCTCTAACGAGCGCTTATTGCCTGTGTGGAATGAAGTTGACCCCGCACTGGCCGTACCTGCAAACATGCGTCCGCTCGTGAATTTGCAAATCTCGGTGGACACGTATCCGGTGCTCAAGAAGATTTATGGTGTCGCAATGGGAAATGAAGGGGAATTTGAGACGTTTGTTGGCGACTTGCCTATTCATCCAAATGGTGAAGGTATTCAAAACTGGCAACGAGTTGATCCTGAACAGAATCCACCGTTCCCGGTCAACACAGTGCCATACGATGTAAAAGCAATTCGCTGCAACGTAAACGGTGCGGAAGCGCTTGTATTGGCAACAGCGACAAACCACGGCGTATTCATTTCCGGTGATCAGGGAGCACATTGGCAATCGGCCAACGCAGCAGTCAATGGCGGTGATGCCATTCGCGCACTGGATGTGCACAAAATCGTGAGCGATCGCAATGGCTGGCTTCACGACAAAATCGCGGTTATGGGCTGGGACGCATCCTATGTGGGCCAAATTACATTCGCGGACTTGACACATCCCAGCATTACATGGCACGAGATTACCTACACTCCGAGTCTCTTTCAGCACTGGGATCATGCCTGGAGCGGTTTGAGTCACGCCTCGTTCGGACCGTACACGGATGTTGCCCTGATCAATCATGCCGCTGATCCCATTTATCCAGACGACAAGTCGCTGATTATTCAAGTAAAGTCATCAACTGGGATCGCTCATACAATTTCGTTGGGAACGCAAGAAGAGGGAACAAAGCCTTTTATGCGTCCGGAAGGAGGAGCAGGTGCCCCATGGATCGTCTACAACCCAATAGGCGAAACTGGCCCAACGGTCAAAACGCTGATCGAGCCTGACTACATGACATGGGATTCGGTCACTCTATTCACAGAGTCCGGTAACACACGAGCCAACGTTTATGATGTTGCATCCTCGCCGTCAGGAAATTACATATCATTTGACGGTCGGACAACTGACGGTCAACCCCGCCTATGGCTTGACGATCAGGGATGGCACCCTGCAAGCTGTGTGGGATTACCCACCCAAGCAAGCTGGGGGTACATTGCTCCGGCCAACAATCAGTTGTACTATTTGTGTGATGCCAGCGCCTTTGTCTCTTCCATCTGGATGTCAGGAGACCGTGGGCAGAACTTCACTCTGATCAACGGCAACACCTATCCTGATTTTGGCGTGCATTATCGTTCAGTGTCAGTTGGCCAATACGACGGCATGCCCGCTTACATCGGTGGGGACATCCAGTCCAACCATCATGGCCGCCTGCTGCGCTATGATCCCAACACAGGATCATGGACAGCCGGAGAGGTTGCAAACAATGGCATCGTTAAGGTTGTGGCTGATCCTCTCGTCTCCCAAGTCTGCTGGGTCGCCACGGACAGTGCTAACAGCCCCGCCGCGCTGTTCATGGTCACTTACGGCGGAACTATGCCCCCCTACTCGTTCCACGCGCAGACATGGTGGGAAGCATCTGACTATTCTCATGCGTCCGAATATGGTATTGTGGATGTGCAGATCGAGGCCACTGATCTCCAGCACCGCGTATTGACGATGACGCTGCGCACTCCCGATTCCAACGACGACAATGTCGATCACACCGTGATCAAGCGCTGGGAGTTCAACGTGGCGGATGCATTACATCCGTTGCCCACGACGGTCAGCGGCGATTGGATCGTGGTCGGCGATGTCACGCTTCCGATTGGTGCAACAGTCACGGTATCGGCAGGCGCGCACCTGATGTTTGCCCCGGATGCCAAGCTGACCGTCAAGGGCACGTTGCTTGCCGCAGGTGCCAGCGGACAGGAAATTACCTTCAGCCGCGTCGGCGACGATCAGACGTCACCATGGAACGGGATCGACGTTCGCGGCACGGCTAATCTGTCTTACTGCACAATCACGGGCGCGAGCGTCGGCCTGAGTACGACCGCGGCGACGGCACTTTTGGCAGATCACTGCACGATTCAGAATAACGGCCAGGGCATCCACATCTACAGTCCTGCAGGTTCGGGCGCACCGACGATCAGCAACTGCGAGATTTCGGTAAACAGCGCCGAGGGCATTTCGATGATGTCTACCCCGCTGGCCACGATCAGCACCTGCCAGATCCACGACAATTTCGACGACGGTATTTTGCTGACCAGCTCCTCGCCGAAAATCAGCCGCTGCCATGTGTACGCTAACGCGGACTTCGGCCTGAACGGCTACGCGAGTTCCCCCACACTTTACTGCAATACGTTCGAGGATGACAAGTCCGGCGAAATGCTCTTGGCCAACGGCAGCTACCCGGTGCTCTGGAACACTAACGGTGTGGACGGTGGCTCCAATAGCTTCACTGCCACCGATCTGACCTTGATCACGATGGAGGACAGCTACCCGGTCTGCGCCGGAGGCGCCAATCAGTTCACCATCTACGGCACCAAGGGCTTCTTTATGGAGGACGTCTCCAAATCCGCTCCTAAGCACGACGTCCATGGCAATTCTTGGTATCCCACCCCGCCCACGGCCGGGGCCTTTTGGCCGTCGGACCTGACGTTGTGGAGCTACTCCCCGACCGCCTCCTTTGGCGGCTGCGAGGCCCCCAAGAGCCTCAGCACCAATGCGGCACAGACCTCGTTTGAACAGGGTTACGCCGCTGAGATGGCGGGGAATACGGCCGATGCCTCTACCGCCTATACACAGACTATCAGCCAGTATCCGGACAGCAGTTGGGCCCAGGTCGCCGCTTCGCGCCTGCTGAACAATCAAATGCAGGTGAACAGCGGCTACAGCGATTTGCTGACCTACTACGGCACCGTAGTGACGACGCATGCAAGCGACACCTGTCTCGTGGAAACCGCGCAGGATCTGGCGACGCGCGCACTGGTGGAGGATCATCAGTACGCGTCCGCGATGAACATCTACCAGCAAATTATGGCTAATCCGCCCAGCGACGTGGATTCGGCCTGTGCGGCTCTTGACTATGCCATCACAGTGCTGCGCCTGCAATATGACAGCCTGCGTAGCGGCCTGGATTCAGAAGCCCCCGTCGTCTCCGCCCAGACCATTCAATCGCTGCGGCGTGCCGTGGAGCGGGTAATTCCTGCGGCTCCGGAGGCGCATCACGAGAACTACCTGAAGGCTCCGGAAACCTGCATCCTCGAGCAGAACTATCCGAATCCCTTCAATGCCACGACGACGATCCGTTACGCCGTGCCTGCATCAGGCCAAGTCCGCCTGACGCTTTATAATGTGATGGGACAACAGGTGGCGACCTTAGTCGATGCCCCGCAGGCGGCGGGCTACCATTCCATCAGTTGGAACGGAACATGCATGGCATCGGGCGTATACATCTACCGCTTGGAAGCCGCAAGCCACACCGTTACACAGAAGATGCTGCTGCTCAAATAGCATCAACGCACACGACAGAAGAAGTAGGCTCTTCGGCGACGGGGAGCCTGTTTCTTTAGCTAAAGGAAAGCTTGAGCGAGTGCTCAGGCTTTCTGCTGGATGGTACGGCCGGGCCGTTCCCCTCCCTCCTGCCCTTCTCGGGATTTGAAGGCCAGTAACATAGGTCACGATGTTGGCTGTCGCTTGCATGAAGTCGGGGTCACATGCACGCGGATGGGACGGTGGCACTTGCTGGCAGATGAAACTGGAGACAAGCTAACACAAGGGTTTACAGCCTTTTACTTACCGATCTCTCACGCCGGTAACAGGGGTTCGAATCCCCTAGGCGGTACACAACAGTGGTTCAGTCATTCTGACTGAACCACTGTTTGTTGCAGGTTGCAGCGTCGACAAAATACACCATAATTTCACATACGCTGCTGAGTGGCCACAGCAGGTTTAAGGTTCCTCGTGATCGGGGGCCTTTTTTCGCATTTGCAAAGCGACTCAAACGCCGCAGAGCGGCAACTATCCGTTCAATTACCTCTACGCCCGCTTGTTTCACCGAAAATGATCGGGCGAATGCGGAAGGACATTGAGGCAGAGATGGTATTCTCCACCGAATCGGACATGGCGCACTCAGTTGCAACCGCAAAAGCTTAAGAAGTGGGTCCACATTAGAATCGAGCCATCCCATGCCAGCGATTGACTATTCAGGATTTTTCTGCTATCTTGTAGATGAACAGGACTTGTGCGCAGGCGCAGCCCTGTTGAACATAGCGGTTTGTCGGAACGAAATCGAGAAACTCCATTGTGCGGCGAGACTTTATGGCAGGCGCTCGTCCGAAAGAGGTGCACTGTGAATCGAATCCTCCACTGGCTTGTAGTGATCGCACTCATCGGGACAGGAAGTCAACAGGTGAAGGCGCAAGGCTGGGAATGGCTCAGTCCATTGCCACAGGGCAACACGTTGTACGACGCGACGTTCTCCGATGCGCAAACCGGCTGGGCGGTGGGTGCCGGTGGTACGGTTATCCGCACAACGGATGGCGGGACGACATGGGAGATTTGTTCGATTCCTGATGCGGGAAGCTATGACTTACGCCATGTGCTTTTCCCGGATGCAGAGCATGGATGGATTCAGGGATACGATTGGTCAAACTCGCTTACGCAATCCGTGGTACTGCGGACCGAGGATGGCGGCCAGAGCTGGCGGAGAATGCCGTCACCGCTGTTTGATTACATCTGGGGGATGACATTCCCGGATCCGAGGCATGGATTCGCCGCAGGAAATAACTGGGGCGGCGCGCATGAACTGATCGTCCTGAAGACAGCGGACGGCGGCGTCACTTGGGAGCCACTGATACTGGACACGGCCCGCAATGGGGGGAATACCATCAGTTTTGCCGATAGCCTGCACGGGGCGGTGATGGTCACGAACGGGATTCTGCACACAGCTGACGGCGGAGTAAGTTGGAGTCTGGACACCTTGAATCTGCGCGATATGGAATACACGGACGATGTGACTTTCGCGGATACCCTTCACGGATGGGCATGCACGACCTACGGCAGATTGTTGAACACTGACAATGGGGGCATAACGTGGCAGCGGATGCCAGAGGCCATCCGCGCCCACTCTCCGCTGCGATTCGTGGATTCATTGAACGGGTGGAGTTTCGGTGGGGGGATTCAGCATACTACGGACGGTGGCTTTACGTGGACGGTGTGGCCCAATCCACTCAACCTTGGCATCGAAGGCCTGTGGGCACGAGACGCGTTGAGCACCTTTGCCGTGGGAAGGGGCGGTGTTGTGCTCCATTCGACGGATGGTGGAACACAGTGGATCCAGATCGCGGGCGCGAGCAATGTGCACTATGATGATGTTCAGTTTGCGAACCCGCGGAACGGGTGGATGATCCAGTCCGGCTGGGACAATTTGGGCTCGTATTCGCATCTTTTACATACGACTGACGGCGGCACGACGTGGAGCAGGGAATTCGTGAGCGATACGCTGCCGATTTCGAAAGTCTCTTTTCCGGACAGCGTGCACGGCTGGGCGATGAGTTCCACAGGCCAAGTATTCCGCACCACGAATGGCGGCACGATCTGGTCGGAAGCGGGCCACGTCTTCGGGGAGGGAATCGGAGGGTTCCTGTTTGCGGATGCCACTCACGGTTGGACCAGTCGCTACAGTGAGGGGCACTACGACACGTACATCAGCATATACCACACACAGGACGGTGGTGCAAACTGGACGGAGCAGTACACGACAACGGGCAGTTATGGCTGGACATTCTCCGAATTCGTATTCATTAATGCGCGAATGGGCTGGGCGCTCGGGTCCCACGACGGCACGCTCCTTTATACGACGAATGGCGGAACGAACTGGCAAACATTCAATCTTCCCGTTCTGGATATCTTTGATCTGGCGGCGATGGACAGCCTGCGAATTTGGGTTGCCACCGATTATGACGGCCTGATGCTGACCACCGACGGCGGAACCACATGGAGGAATCCGTATCAGGGAGATGCGGGCCGATTGGCCTTTGGTGATTCTCTGAACGGCTGGATGACAGGCAGCGGCCGAATGCTGCACACTACGGATGGAGGATGGACATGGAGAGCAGACAGTCTGCGTGTCGCCAATGCCGTGTACAGTCTATCCTCTCCGGATGCCCGCCATGCCTGGGCAGCCGGATACGATGGTACTCTGTTGCGGTACACGGATAATACGCTGGCGGCGCCGGCAAGCGGTCCATCCCGTCTACCGGCGGATTACTCACTGTCCGCATTTCCGAATCCCTTCAATTCTACAACAACACTGCACTACAGCCTGGTCCGTCACGGTCAGGTGACGTTGACGGTGTACGACCTGTTAGGGCGGGAAGCGGCCACACTGGTGAACACCGCCATGCAAAGCGGCACCCACACAATTCCGTGGGACGCAGGCGGCAAGTCATCCGGTATCTACTGGGCCGTGTTGCGCGCAGGCGGAGAGCAGCGTGTGCAGAAACTGATGCTGCTGAAGTAACTGGGGGATGAGATGCAATTCCAAATCCGGAAACATGCCATGACACATTCTCGATGGTCCGCGGCACTGTGGTTGCTGATCTTTGCTTCCACCGCTTTCGCCGACACTACATGGGTATCGGACTCCCTGGTCTCAGGCCGCTGGACCGCGGGGCACAGCCCCTATATGATTACTCAAAGGACGATACGCGTCCGAGCGGCCGACACGCTGATCATCGGACCGGGAGTAACAGTGTATTTCGGCGGCCCGTACCGGTTTGAAATCCGCGGGCTGCTGCTCGCGCAGGGAACACAGGAAGACTCCATCCGCTTCACGACGGACACGCTGACCAATACGGCGCGCTGGCGCGGTATCAGATTTCTGGCGGCTCCGAACGGCTGTCTCATGCAATACTGCGTTGTCGAGAACGGGTATGGCGCCGCTCCCGGCGACGACCGCTACGGTGGCGGAATCGAATGTCAAAACTGTTCGCCACATTTCGAGAATTGTTCAATCCGGCGTTGCAACGCGATTCTGGATGGCGGAGGAGTCTACTGCCGCGACGGAGGGGCACCAATATTCGACCGCTGCGAAATCAGTGACTGTTACAGCCGGTTCGGAGATGGTGGGGGACTGTTCAGCCGAATGGCCAGCCCGCGCCTGACGCAGTGCACCGTCCGCGGCAACCGCACACCGAACAACGGTGGGGGCATAGGTGTCATCGTTGCACCCGATACGGTGAAGGTGACGCATTGTCTGATCGAGAGCAACAGCGCCGGAACGGGCGGCGGCCTGTTTCTGCAGGGTCGCCGCGCCCCCACTGCCGTTCAAGGATCCCTGATTCGCGGCAATTCGGCGCAGCGCGGCGGAGGCGTGTTCGACACCAGTGGAGTCGTTCGGTTTGACCGGTGCCAGATAGATTCCAACACGGCCAATGTGGGCGGCGGTCTCTACGGAACTCGAGCGCGCTCCGTGGCAGTGAATTGTCTTTGGCACAGCAATGAAGCGGATTCAGGGGGAGCGGTGTTCGACGTTGAAGGGCAGGTCAGCCTGGATTATTGTACGCTGGCCCATAACCGCTCGCAAACCGCCGCCGTTTTCGGCTATACGGACACGACGGACTGCGCGACGTCCATCGTGGCATTCACCGAAGAGGGCGCCGGCATTCAACTCTTGAGTCCCTATAGTGTGGGGATCAGGGGCTGTGATTTCTTCGGCAATGAGGCCGCCAACTTTGCAGGGCATGTTCCTTCAGATATCGGACGGTTAACCCGGGTGAATATCTGGCGGGACTCCTGTGATGCAAACTTCAATCTCCTGATAGATCCCCGGTTTGTGAACATGGCGAACGGCAACTACCGCTTAAGCGATTCCAGCCATTGTCTGGCGGCAGCGGGGGCATGGTATGACGTGAATACGGATGAGGATCTGGACAGCCTTTCGCGCCCATGGCCCGCGACGTCCCGGCCGGACATCGGCGCCTACGAAAGCCGCAGTAACAGCCCGGTGGTTTTGCTGAACGGAAACGTCCGCGGGACCTTCGGCCCAGGAGTGTTCTACATCGGAGCGGACATCCGAGTTGCATCGCAAGACACGCTGACGCTGCTGCCGGGGACCCGGCTGATGTTTATAACCGAATGCACCATCACGATCAATGGTCTGCTGCGCGCCATCGGGACAGCGCAGGATTCCGTCGTCTTTGCCTCGGACACGTCTCACGATTATGCTTACAGTTGGGGCGGGCTCATTCTCAGCAGCGCTGCGACAGGCTGCAGCCTGGAGTATTGCCGGTTCACCCACGGGATTCCTACAGGACTGCGGATTAGCCATTGTGATCCGGTGATAGAGTACTGTACGATCGAAGGATCGGCGGACTGGAGGAGTACGGCGGGCGCCGTGCTCTGCACCTCCGCCCAGCCGCGATTCCGCCAATGCCTGTTTCGTCATAACTTCGGAACGTACAGTGGAGGCATCTATGCCTTGTCGTCACATATTGTCGCGGAGGAATGCACTTTCTTCGGCAATCGCAGCAACGCAACTCCGTATGATGGAGCGGGCATATGCCTGCAGGCGAGTTCGGCAGAGGTGAGCCGGTGCACCTTCCAGGAAAATATCGGTGGAGGTGGCGGCGCCATCGGCATGACGAACACGTCTACCGGGACATTTACGGACTGTGTGTTCCTTCACAACGGCGCTCAGTATGGCGGCGCGGTTTACTGCAGGGGAACTCACCCGCTGTTTGATCGCTGTATGTTCACGCACAACAATTCGTACCGGGGCGGAGCCATCGGCTTGGAGAACAGTCAGGCGCGGATTGTGCGCTGCACCCTGGTGGCGGACACATCCATGTATGGCAATGGGGAGATTCACTGCGTCCGTTCGTCGCCGACGATCACCAGTTGCATCATGAGCTACGGTATTGGCAGCGGAATCCGGTTCGAGCACAGCCCGGATGCGATTATCCGGAACTGTGATGTGTACGGCAACACGCTGGGCGGCTTTGCCTCGACCTACACGATGGATGACATGCCCTCCGGTCTCGGTGTGCTCAGCGGTGTCAACCTCCGGCGGGATTCCTGCGACGGTTTCTTCAATATTTCGACCGATCCGTTATTCGCAGATACGGCGGCGGCCGATTATCATCTGACGGAGCTGTCACGCTGCATCGACGGGGGCGATGCGGGTCTGCCGCCTGACCCCGACAGCACGCTGGCCGACATTGGAGCTTTCTCCTTCGCGCACGCCACTCATCCTCCGGCCCTCTTCTATCTCATCGCTCCGGAAAACGACTCCACGATGACGAGGGACAGTTCCGTGGTTTTCATCTGGCACAGCAGCGCAGACCCGGACGTCGGCGACACGCTGACTTATCGCCTGTTTATGAGTTCAGCGGACACATCCCTTGTGTTCCCGATCACGATGGATACTTCGTGGACAATTGAGATCGCCGATCTTCCTTTCCCCGATGGGCACGCAGCAAGGTGGTGGGTTGAAGCGCAGTCGCGGATTCCTCATGAAAGCACTTTCAGCGACACATTGAGCTTTCGACTGGCCGGTCCAAGCGGCATTTCGGACACGGACCTGCTGCCTCGCGTGTTCGCATTGCACGAAGCTTTCCCCAATCCCTTCAATCCTGCATGCCGGCTTGAATTTGACTTGCCCCGTCTGTCGAAGATCAGGTTATCCGTGTTTGACGTGCAGGGGCGACTGGTCACGGTGCTGGCGGACCAGTCGATGGAAGCAGGGCGACACATGGTTCTTTTCGATGGAGCGCGCTTGCCCAGCGGAGTCTACTTTGCGCGCGCTGAAGCTCGGGACTGGTCACAGACTCGCAAACTGGTGTTGCTGAAGTAAGGACGCATGGCAAGCAACGGGAATGGCGACCGAACCTTCCGCCGTGGCAATCACATAGTTTACATGGGATTACTCATTAACACCACACACCGATAACGGAATTCGAAACCTCAAAGCGGTATATCTAAGGGTAAGCAGAATCGGCTGCTTACCTTTTTCATTGTGTCATTTGCCGGAGCTTTTGCGGTCATGGTCACGAAGCGTCTCAAGGAGCGTAAGCCTCTCCAGCAAAACGCGATCGTAGGCGGGCGGCTGGTTAGAAACGGCTGGAGTAGCCGAGGACAGTCAGCGGAGTTTGCAAACGTCAGGGCGCAGGTAGTACTCGGGAAGGTGCCTTGGGTGCGGTACGTGAACAATTACGCGACTTATGATTCTGTAGTATATTGCATTATGCTGGTGTACGATTTAGACGGAAATATTTAGTTTCTATGGCTCTTCATCTTGACTTGCTCGGCACGATAGCTTATCTTAGACCGCTTGATAGCTTTTTGTTGAGTTCTCAGCAGTCACGGCCAAACAGCTAAGAAACGGTCGTGCCTGAATTGCTGGCAGTCAGATGGGTTAACGCTCCAAATCCTTCAGGAGGATTCTCATGGTTCGGCTTTTGAGGTCTTTGTTCTGCCTCTTGTGCATGATCTCTCTGCGTGCCTTTGCCAGCCCGGCTACTCCTGTCCGATTTGAGGCCTCGCATCTGCCCGGTCAGGGCGTGGCCCTGGATATTTCCCGAACCTCCCCGGCGCACACGTCGATCTCGATGCGCTCGCCTAATGTGGCGGTCACCACGGTTGCCGTGAACGGCGCCAATCACCAAGTCTTCTCCATTGAAGGAGAAACCTATCTCCCGGTGGAAGGGGCTCCGGCGGTACCGCAGATTTCCCGATTCTATCGCATTCCGAATACCGGCGGCGCGGACCTTGTGATCAGCGAAGCGGATTTCGATGTGCTGGACAACATCGACCCCGTCGCCTATGCGGTGGATCCGGAAGCGTCCACGCATCTGGTGCGGGATGGCGCGCTGTACACGGAGGATGGCTGGTATCCGGCCCATGTGGCCACGATGAGCGAGCCGATGATTATGCGCGATTTCCGCGTGGTCACCGTGGCGATTTATCCCGTGCAGGTCAACCCTGTGACGCGTCAGGCGCGGATATACCGGAACATCAGCGTGGATGTTGTAGCCAATGATCAGCCGGGGATCAACGAATTGACCAATCCACGGCGGCCATCGGGTGCATGGGCGTCGATGTACCGGACCTATATTTCCAATCTCGATGAGACTGCGCTCGATGACGTGACGACGGCACCGGGCACCTATATGATTTTCACCAACAACAATGCCACCTATCGCCCGTGGGCGGACAGTCTGGCCGAGTGGAAGACCCGCTGCGGCTACAAGGTGTCGTTGCAGGCACAGGCAAGCTGGACGGCCACGCAGGTTATGAACGCCATCCAATCTGTCTACCAGAGCAGTTCCAATCCGCCACTGGAGTACGTGGCGTTGATCGGCAGTTGGAACGCGGGCGTTGTGCCGACGGGTCCTTACACCCGGGATTACAACAGCGACCATGCCTATGCCTGCCTGTCGGGCAACGACCAGCTTGAGGACATCGGCGTCGGGCGTCTGTCCGGCAACAGCAGCGTAGATATGGCCCAGCTCAACGCGAAGATCATGAGCTATGAGCGCAATCCGCGCATGGTAGACGGACAGGGCCAGGCCGACACACTCTGGTTCCACAAGGCTTTTCTGGCCGCCTGTACGATCAACAGCAGTGCGACAAATTACACGCTGATGCAATGGGCCGCCAGCCAGTTCCGGCAGAACACCGGCATCACCAATCCGGAAGCTTACCAGCTTTCCGGGTGTCCGGACGTCGCGACCTGCGTGAACAGGATCCAGCAGGGAACCGGAATCTTTGCCTGGCGCGGCACACTGGAAGAAGACATCGGGCAGGCGGGGCAGGCGGTTCCCAACTGGCGGTTTCCGATCAGCATGAACATTACGTGCGATGCGGCCACCAGTTCGCAGGCGCTCATTTGCCCCAACAGTTCAACGCCCACCAATCCGAAGGGATGTGTAACAGCTTTCGGGACGATGGGAATTCAGACGCACTACCCGCAGAATATTACGGTGGCCGGGGGATGGCTGTTTAACATCGCCAGTCTCGGCGTCGAGCATATTGGAGACGTCTGCGCCGGAGCCAAGGCGCAACTGTATTTGTCCTCGCAACTGGACGCCGCGGGATTCACGGAGTGGAACAATCTGTTCGGGGATCCGGCCTTGTCCATCTGGACGGACGTGCCGAAGGTTTTGAGCGTCACCTGCCCGACGGCGTTGAATGTGGGTGCGCGGCGGGTTGAGGTTCAGGTAAACCGGGCGGGTGATGACGCTCCCGTGGCCGACGCGACGGTCTGTCTGTGGAAGCGCGGCTCCGATTCGACGTGGGCCGTGGGTACGACGGACGCCACCGGCCACGTGGTGCTGCCGGTGGCGGTAAATGCTCCCGGCACGATGTCGCTGACCGTCACCAAGCGCAACCACAAGCCTTACCTGATCGATATCCCCTGCAACACCGTGGACTGCATGCCGATGTCCAGTTCCTATACGATCGACGACGACAACAGCGGCGGAACGCACGGCAACACGGACGGCGCGATGAATCCGGGGGAGACCATCGATCTGCCGATCTATGTAAAGAACTTCGGCACTGTGGTTACAGCCACGGGCGTGAGTGCGACGCTCACCAGCAGCAATCCCCGGGTAACGGTGGTAAATGGCACGGCCAGTTATGCGGACATCGCACCGGGCGATTCGGCTCTGGGGGCGCAAGCGTTCCGCATTCAGGTCTCGCAGGCCATGCAGGATCAGGAGACGGTTCAATTGACGCTGACGATCACCAGCAGCAGCGGCCAGACCGCGGGCGTCATCACGCTGACCTGTGTATCGGGCCATATGCTCTATTTGCGGCAGCAGTTTACCGACGGAACCTTTGGGCCGGGTTTGACGCGCAGCCTTTCCGTGACCTTCAAGAACATGGGGCTTGTGTCGCTTACCGGCGTCAACGGGCATCTGCGATCCCTCAGCCCGTTTGTCACTGTGAATACGGCGGACGCGGTCTTCGGCGCGGTCCCGGCGGGCGCATTGGATTCAAATCTTGCCAGCCCGTTTGTGATTGCGGCGAACCCACTGACCTTCCGTGGTCACCAGGCACCGATGCAGTTGATCCTCTCTGGTGATAACGGTTTCACGGACACCACACAATTTACGGTCGCCGTAGGCATCAAGGCCTCCACGGATCCCACCGGCCCCGATGGCTACGGATATTATGCCTATGACAACACGGACACCGCCTACGATATTCATCCGGCATTCCATTACATCGATATATCCGGCGGGCTGGGAACGGACCTGAATCTGGAGGACGTCGGGGAAAAGACGTCGGTCTCGCAGATCTGGTCCACCTGGCGATTGCTGCCGTTCCCGGTCACCTTCTATGGCCGGACCTACGACACGCTGACCGTGTGTTCGAACGGCTGGTGCGCTTTCGGCAATCAGGCGTATTTCGACAATCCCCGCAACTACCCCATTCCGGCCCAGCAGGCTCCCGACGCGATGATCGCGCCCTACTGGGACGATCTGGTCACAGCCGGCAGCAATCTTGGAGTCTGGGTGTATCATCAACCCGACAGCGGGCGGTACATCATTCAGTGGAAGGCGACAAACACCGGCGCGCCGGCCTCCAACCTCGACTTCGAGGTGATTCTTTACGACTCCGTGTCGAGACCGTCCTTCGACGGGAATAACCACATCGTTCTACAGTACAACGCGGTGACGATGAACCTGGGAAATAATCAGGATCACGAGCCCAACGGCTGCACCGTGGGAATTCAGGGGCGGAGCGGGCAGGTGGGTTTGCCGTACGCGTTTATCACGTCGTACGCGCCGGGCGCGGCGACGATTCAAAATGGAAGCGCGATTCTATTTACGACCGATGCGCGCGTGCTGTTCGGACAGGTGGACGGCCATGTGTATGACGCCGCCACAAATCTGCCGCTGGCCGGCGCCGTGGTTTCCACAGACCGTTACGGTTTCCACGACACGACGGATGCGCAGGGGCATTATCATCTGACCAACGTGATGATCGGCACCTACAACATCATCGCCTCCAAGCATCGCTTCAATCTCGATACCGCTTTCAATGTGATGGTGGCGCTGGACAGCACGGACACGCTGGATTTCCACGTGCGCCACCCGGAAATGGTTCTGTCGGTCACCTCGCTGGTGGACAGCGCACAGGACAGCACCGTGCAGGCGACCTTCAACATCGTCAACAACGGCAACGGTCCTGTGGACTATTCCAGCCGGGTCTTCTTTGCGGGAGACAACAATCCTGCGCCGTGGGATTCGGTCGGATCGATTGACGTCACCGGGTTGACGACCGACCGGCAGGCGTGGGGCTGCGAGTTATTCAACAATGAGTGGTGGGTATCCGGCCCCGCGGCGATGGACGGCCAGGCCATGCTCTACCGGTTCGATCTGGCGGGGAATCCGCTTGGCAACATCCCACAGCCCTGCACCACGCCGTTAGGCTGGTTCGACCTGGCGACGGACGGCCAGTATCTCTATGGATCGGACAGCCATGTGATCTACGGAATCGATGCTGCGGGGCACGTTCAGGACACGATCCCCAGTCCGTTCAATCCGAGCCGCGCGATTGCCTATGATCCGGTGACCGATCATTTCTGGGTGTCGGACTACACCACCGATATTTACGAAATCGACCGGGCGGGCGGGATTCGCGGCCAGATATTAAACGACGGCGCCAGCGCATTGCAGATCTCCGGGCTGGCCTGGAGCGCCAATGATCCCAACGGCTACAAGCTCTACGTCTTCAGCCGTGATCCCGTCCAGAACCCCACGCGGATTCGTGTCACACGATTCCAACCCTCGGCGCCTTACAACCGCGAGACCGTCACGGATCTTAGCGGCCTTCCGGGCGACGTGGCGAACGGCTGCACTATCACGCCGTCGTGGAACAGCACCTTGGTGGTGTTCGCCGCGATGATGCACAATCCGCAGAGCGGCAGCCGGATGGGAATTTTCGAAATGTCCTTCAACAGTTCGTGGATCACCGTCAGTCCCGCCACGGCGACGGTGGGGGGCGGCCAATCGCAACAGATTACGGTGACGCTCAATCCCGCCATTTTGCGCACGGACAGTTATCACGTGAACGCCCACTTTGCCAGCGCCGTTTACGACAGCACGCTGGTGCTGCCGATCACTTTCAATGTCCACCGCACGCCAACGGCCATATCGCATCGCGAGGCGGGGGTCCCGGTGGAGTTTGCTCTGCACCAGAATTTCCCGAATCCGTTCAACCCGACAACACAGATCAGTTTCAGTTTGCCCAAGGCTACGCACGTTCAACTGCGCATCTACAACACTCTGGGGCAGCTTGTCACCACCCTGTTAGATGAAACCCAACAGGCCGGAGTGCATGCGGTAACATGGGACGCCCACGGGGCATCTACAGGCGTCTACCTATATCAGATTCGGTCCGGGAGCTTTGTTCAGACGCGGAAGATGTTGTTGATGAAGTAGCGGAAACACGTTGTGATTGGAAAATGCAGCAGGCTCCCCGGCAAAGGGGAGCCTGCTGCGTTTGGACAGTTTTTGAGCCCGAGGCGCGGCGGGCATGGATTGGGTGCCGCTTCCCGTCCTCGCCATATAGCCTAACAACAAGATAATCAATATCTTGATTTTTGCATTTTGGGGCGTTTGCGGGAGATTCGGGGTTCACAGAGCTACGGAAGAGCATTATTGCTACGAAACCGGAAAAATTGCTGGGCAACATGACTCATTCTTGACTCATACGGAAAAAGTGCTATACTTCTACTAACGTGTAAATGCGTGCTAAACTCAGCTTAAGGACTTCACCATGAACCTTCGGAAGAAATTATTTCTGACGGCGGCGGCCCTCGTACTGCTCTTCGGCTTGACGGTAGTGTTCGCGGCGGCGGTCCATCAGACGGGGAACGGTCGCCTGACAGCGAAGCCGATAGCGGGGGAAACGCTCACGCCGGTGGCGGACCGGGTCTTTTCCCGGCAGGAGGCTGAGTCCTTTGAGGCGCTTCTTCAAAAGCTACGCAGCGGAGCCCTTTTGACCGAGCAGGAGAAGCGGGAGATTGAGTGGCGGACGGCACTTCGGGACGCGCGGCATCCGCACAACCCGCTGGACAATCAGGGCGGTCCGGATGACTTCGGCTACATTTACGTGGACAATCAGGGAGGCGATACCACCGCCTATGACTGGGTGGAACTGCGGGGTGACGATAACGCCACGTGGGTGAACTTCACGGGGAGCCATGACGATGCGGTGGTCACCAATGTCCCGCTGGGCTTGACCTTCCCGTTTTATGGCACAAATTACACAAGCGTCACCGTGAGTTCGAACGGCACGGTGCAGTTTGCCTCCTCTGACCCCAACTACACCAACAATTCGCTGCCCAATGCGGGATCGGGCCAGATGGGTCCGACGATCTTCCTGTACTGGGATGACTTGCACCTCGATTTCGGCGGCAACGGTGCCAACGGCGATGCCACGATTGCCTGCCTGAATTTCGGTGACTACACGGTGATCGAATACGATTCGATAGGGCACTGCTGCAGTGACGGCACCTCTCTCAAGTTTGAGGTGATCCTTTATGCCAGCGGCAATATCAAGCTGCAGTATAATAATCTGGTCTTCGGAGCCAGCACCAACAGTTCCACCATCGGTATTCAGCAGAACGGAACGGCAGGTTCAGGCTTCCTGCAATATGTGAACAACGGTACTCCGGGGAATCAGGAACCGGCCAACGGGCGGGCGATCTGGTTTGCGATGCCCGACGGCGTGCCGGAGCCGGCGACTGCGTTGACGGGTTCCGCGAACGGAACGACGGTGACTCTGAACTGGACCGATCCGGCCGAGGATACCAACGGCAATCCGCTGACGCCCGACAGCATTCTGATTTACCGCGGCGGCGCGGTTCCCGATTCGCAAATCGGTCACGTGGCGCATGGGACACAGACGTTTTCGATAGCCAATGAGCGCCAGGGAAACATCGCCTACTATGTCCGCGCCAAGGCAGGGGCGTACCGCAGCGCCGCCACCGGGGTGGGAGTTATCGTAGGCACGCCGTCATACGTGAACTTCTTCGACGTGAACGATGGCGGCTGGACGTCGAATGGAATCTGGACGTGGGGAGCGCCGAGCAACCCCGCCGTTCCCGCACCGCACAGCGGAGCCAATTGCTGGGGAACAGGCTTGGCCGCCAACTATCCGGCGGGCGTGTGCAGCTACGTGGATTTGGACCCCGGCATGCAGGTGGCGAGCGCCAATGCGACCATTGAATTCTGGGCCTGGTGGAGCATGTATATCTGGTCTCCGTACGATGGATGCAATATCAAGGTCAGCGTCGACGGCGGCGACACGTGGGACCTGCTGACCCCGTCGACCGGCTACGGCAACGTCATTCAGTCGCCGAGCGCGTGCCTGACCGGCGAGAATGGCTGGAGTATGGCCGGCAACGGCTGGCGATATGTGATCGTGCCTATTGGCGCGTACATCAATCAGACTCCGATTTTCCGGATCTCCTTCTCATCGAGCCCCTTCAGCGGGAATCAGTACCCCGGCTTCTTCTTCGATGACATGACCATTTGGGGAATGGGGCCGCGCCCGGATGGCACGCCGCGACCGGTAACCGGACTGCATGGCACGGCCAACGGTACAACCACGGTGACTCTGAACTGGACCGATCCGACGCAGGATACCAACGGCAACCCGCTGATATCCGACAGCATTTTGATTTACCGCAATAACTCCCAGCCAGCGTCGCAGATCGGGCATGTGGCGCACGGCGCACAGACGGTCGCACTGGCGGGTGAGCCACAGGGCAATCAGCGCTATTATGTCCGCGCCAAAGCGGGCACACGGCTCAGCACACCGGTCAACGCGCCGGTGGTGGTGGGTAATCCATCCTATGCCTGCAGTTTTGACACGACCGACGGCGGATGGATTGCAGACGGAGTCTGGACATGGGGCGCTCCGACCAATGCCGCCGCTCCACAGCCGCACAGCGGCGCGAATGTCTGGGGAACAGGACTTGACGGCAACTATCAGAGCAACGTTTGCGGCCATCTTGACCTGAGCCCCGGGCAGCGTGTTTCCACGACCAGCGCCACGCTGGAATTCGCGGCATGGTGGTCCATGTACCCCTTCGGTTCTTATGACGGATGCAATGTCAAGGTCAGCGTCGACAGCGGTCTGACGTGGCAGCCACTGCTGCCGCGGGACGGCTATGGCAGTTTCATGTATCCGTTCAATACCTGCATTCCTACCGACAGCGCCTGGAGCATGACCAGTGGCGGCTGGCGTAACGTAGTGCTGCCTCTCGGAGACTTTCTCAATCAGACCCCGATGTTCCGCTTCACATTCGGGACGTATTTGAGCGGTTACCCGGGATTCTTCATTGACGACATGACCATTTGGGGGCTGGCTCCGCGCCAGGCGATTCAGGGAACACTGCGGCATATGGGCGGTACCAACCCGGCGCTGATCGGCGCGCAGGTGTGGGCCACAGGCGGCATCGATACGGCGGTTACGGATGCCGGTGGAAACTACCGCCTGTCGGTAGAGCCGGGAACCTACGCGGTTCACTTCCGGCACGCTACGCATTGCGATTCGGTGCTCACCGGTGTCGTCGTCGCTGCGGGACAGAACGTGACGGAGAATGTGCTGCTGCGTTCGCCCAATGCCACGCTGTCGGTCAGTTCGCTGACCTTTGTGGTGCGCCGCTTCCAGACGGTGCCGCAAACCTTCACGATCACCAACCCGGGCGGGAACTGCCCGTTGAGCTATCAGGTGCTGGACAGCGTGAACTGGCTCAGCAGCGAACCGGCCAGCGGCACGGTGGATCCGAACCAGAGTGCGACGATCACCGTAACGGCAGCCCCCGGTACCATGCAGCCGAATGAGTACCACAGCACGATGCGAGTGCTGTGCAACGCGCCGGGCAGTCCGTTCATCCTTCAGGTGGATATGAACGTGCTGTCGGTGGACCAGCTTCCCGGCCTGCTGCCGACGGAGTTTGCCCTGCACGCCAACTATCCGAACCCCTTCAACCCGACGACGCTGCTGCCCTTCGACGTGCCGCAGAACAGTCAGGTGGCCATTATCGTCTACAATGTAATGGGCCAGGAAGTGGCGATGCTGGTCAACGGCAAGTATGCGGCGGGCCGGTATCAGGTCAGCTTCGACGCTGGAAACCTTCCCTCGGGTCTTTACCTTGTGAAGATGACGGCCGGAAACTACACGGCCATGAACAAGATGATGCTCTTGAAGTAAGGATGAAGGATGAAGGCGGAAGGATGAAGGGAAAACCGAATCCTGACGCTTTAGTCTTGAAGGTTAGACAAGCAGGCTCCATTGTAAAAGGGAGCCTGCTTTGTTTGTGCGGGTGGGTGATCGGGCACACGGGGCGTCCTTTCCAATCGGCTGAAACATCCTGGGGGGAAGTCCATCTAATGCTTATGGGGATTAGTGTCTTCAAAAGAAACCGCCATAACCTCTCTCCTATGCGCCAATTCTTACTCTGTTTCTTAGTTTTGTTATGCATGGCCCTTGATGATGCCGCTTGGGCTCAAGATTCCACCACAGTCAGGGCCACACGTATCTCCAAGACGCCGGTGATTGACGGGCGGCTGGATGAGGAGGTGTGGCGGGCCGGCGAAGCTGTAAACCGCTTTGCCCAGCAGGATCCGGTAGAATACTCACTCCCCTCGGAGAAGACCGAGGTGACGGTGCTGTACGATGACCACGCGCTGTACATTGGCGCGCGGATGTATGATTCGGCGCCGGATTCGATTTTGAGGCGGCTGGTGCGGCGGGATGTGCTGACCGAAGCCGACTTATTTACGGTCTACCTTGACCCGTTTCATGACCGCCGCAGCGGCTATCATTTCGGCCTGAATGCGGCGGGGTCGCGCTACGATGCGGTGCGGTACAATGATACCTGGTCGGACGACTCCTGGGATGGCGTGTGGGAAGGAGCCGTCAGCGCCGATGTTCAGGGATGGACAGCGGAATTCCGCATCCCGTTCTCGCAGCTTCGGTTTTTGCCGCAGGACCAGTATGTGTGGGGGATCAACTTCCATCGCAGCATTGGCCGCCGGCACGAAGATGACTATCTGGTGTTCACCCCCAAGAACGGCAGCGGCTTTGTGTCGCGCTTCTGGAATCTGGTGGGGCTGGAGTCGATCACGGCGCCGCGTTATGTGGAGTTGCTGCCCTACGCACGCACGAGGGCCCGCTACCGTCTACGCGAGCCGGGAAACCCGTTTGTGCCACCGTCCGAATACAGGGAAACGGGGGGCGCGGATGTGAAAATCGGATTGGGTTCCAACCTCGTACTGAATGCTACGGTGAATCCGGATTTCGGACAGGTGGAAGTGGACCCGGCGGTGGTCAATCTCTCGGACGTGGAGACGGCATTCGATGAGCGACGGCCGTTCTTCGTGGAAGGTTCGCGCAATTTTGAATTCGGCTCGGGAGGAGCGACGGATTACTGGGGATTCAACTGGTCGACTCCGAGCCTGTTCTACAGCCGACGCATTGGACATGCTCCGCAGGGGAATTTACCGGACAATTATGACTATTCCTATGTGCCGGAAGGCGCGCATATTCTGGGGGCGGCCAAAGTTTCCGGCAAACTCAGCGGCAACTGGAACATCGGCACGCTGCACGCGCTGACGCAGCGGGAGTACGATGATGTGTCCTACCTCGGTCAGCGGACACATTTCGAGTCCGAACCCGCCACCTACTACTCGGTGAACCGGGCACAGAAGGAGTTCAATGGCGGACAGCAGGGATTGGGGTTCATGTTCAACTCGGTCAACCGGATGTTCAAAACCGACTCGCTGCGCGCGGACATCAACAGCAATGCTTACACGGCGGGAGCGGATGGCTGGACCTTTCTTGACAAGAACAAAACCTACGTGCTCACCGCCTGGGGCGCGGGATCCTATATCACTGGCTCTTCGCAGCGCATCACCGATCTGCAGCGGTCAAGCCGGCATTACTATCAACGGCCTGATATTTCCTATGCGCATGTGGACAGCGCCGCCACGTTCCTCGATGGCTATGCCGGCCGGGTGACCGTGAACAAGGAACAGGGCAATTTGTTTATGAACACCGCCGTGGGAGTGATCAGTCCCGGCTTTGACATCAACGACGTCGGCTTTCTGTACCGGGCGGATGTGATTAACGCACATTACGGTATCGGCTACCGGTGGACCAAGACCACCCACTGGACGCGATATGCTCAGGTGCTGGGTGCAGGCTTTCGCAGCCTGGATTTCGGCGGGGCAACCACGTCGGCGGGAGTTTGGGGACGCGGATACGTGCAGCTTCTGAACTACTATACTCTGCAGTTGACAGCGGGGTTGAATCCGAACACCCTGAGCGATTTCCGGTCACGCGGCGGACCGCGCACGGTGAACAAGGCGGGCTGGCAGCTCGATTTTCAGAGCTATACGGATAGCCGCGAGCCGTGGGTGTTTGGCTTGGGAACTGACGGGTACACCGCCTCGCCGCAGGACTGGAACCGCGACATATGGTGCAGCGCAGAGTGGAAACCCGTGACGAATTTCAGTGTCAGTGTTTCGCCCACACTGAACTGGAACCACAATTTTCTGGCTTATGTGGGGCAGTTCCCGGATCCTACGGCGACCAACACCTATGGGACGCGGTATCTGTTTGCGCGGCTCAACCAGACGGAGTTATCGTCGTCGATCCGCATGAGCTGGACCTTCAATCCGCGGCTCAGTTTGCAGTTCTATGCACAGCCGTTGATTTCAGCGGGGGACTATTTCAGGTTTAAAGAGTTATCGCGTCCGGGGAGCAATGATTACCGCACCTATGACGCGAGTCAGGTGCACCTCGACGACGGCAACTACACGGTGGATCCGGACGGCGGAGGACCTGCTGACGCCTTCAGTTTCAGCCAGCCGGACTTTGATGTGCGGTCGCTGCAAGGCAACCTGATTCTGCGGTGGGAATACCTGCCGGGGTCCACCTTCTATCTGGTGTGGACTCACGGGCGCAGCAAGGACGACAGCCGCGGGCAGTTCAGTTTCCGCCGTTCGATAGACGCCTTGTTCGAAGCCCGGTCGGACAACATCCTGCTGGCAAAGGCAACCTACTGGCTGAGTTGGTGACTCCGTCTTGGGGCGAGGCTGCCTCCCCGGAGGCTTGTCTAACGGAGTAGACTTGGAGAGTCCAGTTAAGATAAGGGCTTGATTAATTGGTAAGATAGGATTCTGCATAGATTTAGGAGATATTTCTGGACTTCTTGATTCTGGGGTCTTGTTTTGTTAATATATGCACAAGACCTGTTGGGCTGAGATTGACGCATCGGGGCAATGGTTAGCGAGCGAATCCGCCACGGTCTGAATGGCACGGTTCGCTCGTGTTGTATTCGGCCCACTGAGGCCTGAAAGCCGGTTTGTGGCAAGAAATCCGAGGATCTGATTTTGAATGACCAAAGAAATTACCGCTATTTGATCTATTCGCTCTTCCTGCTGTCCGGGATTTCCGGTCTGATTTACCAGATCGTATGGACGCGGCTGCTGGTGGTGGTATTCGGCAACACGATGCTGGCGACGAGCACGGTACTCAGCGCCTTCATGGGCGGATTGGCCGCAGGCAGCTATACCCTGGGGCGGTACATTGACCGCAAGCCAAGGCCCCTCTTGCAGGTATATGCGTGCCTGGAAGCGGGCATTGGGCTGTTCGCGCTGATCTTTCCATTTTTGATTCACGCGGTGACGCCATTGTATGCCAGCCTGTACAACGGGGTGGCGGCCAATATTGTGCTCTTGAACCTCGTGCGGTTTGCGGTGTGCTTTGCGATTATCGCGCTGCCCACCTTTTTGATGGGTGGCACGCTGCCGGTGCTGATCAAACGGTTTACAGGAGACGAGGATTCCATCGGGCATCAGACGGGATTTCTGTACGGTCTGAACACGGTGGGCGCGGTGGTGGGGACTTTTGCCTGCGGCTATTTTCTGCTGAGACTGCTGGGCATGCAGAAGACCACGTGGGTGGGTGTGGCGATCAACCTCAGCGTTGCGGCGGCGGCATGGTATCTGGGAAAACAGTCGGCAGAGGCTCCGGTGGCGCCGCCGGTTAAGGAGCCCGCAGAGGCGCACACCTATGAGGCAGAAGGAAGCTATAGCCGGGCGACGATCCGAATGATCCTCATCGGCATCGGCATTTCCGGATTCTGCGGACTGGCGTATGAGGTGTTCTGGACACGGATGCTGAATCTGTTCCTGCACAACAATATCTACTCGTTTACGGCGATTCTGGGGACCTTTCTGATTGGAATTGCCACCGGCAGTCTGCTGTATGCGCGGTATCTGACCAAATCGGAAAACCCGGTGCGGCTGTTTGTGTGGCTGCAACTGGGCATCGGTGTTGTCTCCTATGCCACGCCGTTTCTGTTCCGGATTTTCCATAGTGGGCTGTTCAACAACTTCAGTGAAACGCTGACGCTGGCCAAGACGGCTGTGATTATGATTGGCCCGACGGTGATGATGGGGATTGCGGTGCCGCTGGCGATTCAGATTTGCCGCCGGGGAGCGCAGCACGAAGGCACCAGTGTGGGGTCGGTGTATGCGGTGAACACGGTGGGGGCGATTCTGGGCGCGTTTATGGCGGGCTTTGTGCTGCTGCCGGGAGTAGGCCTGCACCGGGGGGTGATTATTGTAGCCGCGCTGAATATTCTGGCGGGATTTCTGCCGTGGATTTCCACCTTGCGCCCGGCGCTGCGACCGGCATGGGCGGTGGGCTTTGTGCTGATCGTCGCCGCGATGGCGCTGGCGGCGCCTTCAGATCTCTTCCGCAGCCTGTTTCAGGCAGCCAATCCGACGGCGGACATTATCCACTACAAGGAAGGCAAGGTGGCCAATGTTCTGGTGTACGATTTCAAGAAGCTGGGGTACAAGGATTTTCATCTGAACGCGGTCAATGAGGCCTCCTCGCGGTTGTGGCACGTGCAGCTTTTCAAACTGCTGGGGCTGCTGCCGACGCTGGTGCATCCTAATCCCGATGACGCGCTGATGATTGCGTTCGGGGCGGGGATGTCGGCGGGAGCATGTGCGACCAATGTGAAATCGCTGGACGTGGTGGATCTTAACCCGGATATTCAGGGAATTGCCGCGGCATACACGCGGGAGAATCTGGACGTCATTCATCAACCCAATTTCCATCAGGTGGTGAATGACGGGCGCAACGCGCTGCTGGTGAGTCCACGCAAGTACTCGCTGATTATTTCCGATGCGACGAACCCGAAGATGTTCGACTCATGGACGCTGTATTCTCAGGAATTTTACAAGCTGGTGAAAGAGCGGCTGAAGCCGGACGGGGTGTTCTGCCAGTGGGTGGTGATCCCGCTGCCGGGAGATGCGATCAAGGTGATTCTGAATACCTTTCGCAGCGTGTTCCCGCACATGAGCTTCTGGGCGATTTACGGATCATCACAGGTGCTGATGCTGGGCACTCCCGAACGGCTGGAGATTGATTACGCCGATTTGCAGAAGCGGCTGGAGCCGCTGTATGACAAGGCGGGGCTGGCTGAGTTCGGGATCAACACTCCGGAAAAATTTTTGAGTTTCTTTTTGCTGGGCGAGGACGGCGTGGCAAAGATGCTGAAGGGCTTCGACAAGATCAGCACCGACGATCTGCCGTACGCGCAGTTCCACATCAAGCAGGACGTGGAGGGCGCGGACCAGTGCATGGACCTCGTGCGCTATCAGGAGTCCATCCGGTCCTATATGAGCCCAAAGAGCACGCCGCCTCCCTCCTTCTCGAAAGACATGACCGCTTATGAGGACATAGCGCGGCGGCTGAACGTCGGTTTCCTGACGAATAACGATTTGAAGTATGAAGAGGCGGCAGTGGTGGCGGACGATGCGGGGTTCGATGATGCCAATGTGGATCATCTCCTCAATCACTGCCCCGAAAAGCAGCGGCATTTTCAGCAGCGGCTGCTCACCCATCCGGATGATGTGACGGCGCACAACTGGCTGGGGAATATCTTCCTGCTTTCAGGAAAGTACGAACAGGCGAGGAAGGAATTCAACACGACGCTGAAGCTGAAACCGGACCATGCCTTTGCACGGATGAATCTGGCGATGACGGATCTGGCGACGGGCAATCTCGACAGCGCGGTAGCGGGATTCATGGCGGTGAGCAAGCAGAGTCCCACCAAACAGATTCTGCGGTCGGTGGATGTACAGTTGAACAAGGTAAGGATTCTGCGGAAGCTGAAGTATCAGCCGGAATCCGCCGAGTTGATGCACGAGTTGGGCATTGCCTACTACAGCGAAGGCAAAATTCTCGATGCGGTGAAGGCGTACCGTAAAGCGGCGGAACTCAGCGGCAACAAGCCCGAAGTGCTCTACAATCTTGCGCAGATCTGCGAGAACCACGAACTGGTGTCCGAAGCGGCGGAGCTGTATCAGAAGCTGGCAGCGATCAAACCCGACTATCAGCCGGTCTCGGAGAAGAACACGCAGTTTGCATTGCTCAGTCATGATCCTTCCCAGCTTCGGAAGTGGGAGAACGGACGGATTGAGATTTCCGAGGCCGTGGAGGAGTCCAAGCGGGAAGCCAGCGAACATCCGCCGACATGCGATCAGGCTTTGGCAATGTGGAATGACGCCGATCCGGACGGATCGGCGGATCCTGCCAAGCTGCGGAAGGCGGCGGAATTGTATGAGAGGTCAGCCCGGATCAAGCCGTCTGATTTGCATGCTTACATTGATGCGGCGACGATTTACGAAGCTCTGAACGACCTCGACCATGCCGCGGAGTTGTGGGAGCAGGCGGCCAAGGTTCGCACGGATATGGATTTTATTCCGAGGCAGGCGGCGCGTTTGAGAGCCATGTCCGGATTGGCAGGCCAGACGAGACCCAGCCCGGAGCGAGCGGTTTTGCTGCGGAATGTGGCGGCCTATTACAGGTCAGTCGACGAGCCGGAACGCGCGTTGGATTATCTGCATGAATCGCTGCGAATCGTCCCCGGCGAGGCGGAAGCGTGGGCGGATCTGGCCGAGACGGCTACTGAAGCGGGCCTGTACCGCGAAGCACTGGACGCGGCGGAGAAGGCGCTTAGCATGCAGCCCACGATGCGCCGGGCGGCAACCGTCAGGGATGCCTTAGTGAAAGTAGTCAACAAGCCTGCGGTCTGATTCCGAGGCAGCATAAGAACGTGCAAGCGGGTTGGCGAAGAGCTGACCCGTTGCTATTTCAGGCAAGGTGGATAGAAAACATCCGGTTAGATAGGTTGACCGGACTGCAACCGGGAGCACATGACATCACTTTGGAGCGGCGGTGAAACCTAAGTGCGGTATACGCATTGAATGATTGCTGAGGGCGGTTCAAAGACGGTAGAAATAAGGGACACGTGAGCAAGCTGAGAACATTGGGGATTGTGGCGGGCGCGGCCTTGCTGCTGATGGCGGGGGGCGTAGCGGCGTCCTCCAACCATCAGGACAGTCTGACCGCAGGTCAGCGCCGCACGCCGAAGAAGTCCGACCACTTTGACGGCACACGGTTCTACAACATCGGGTTTGAGCCGTGGAGTTCCAGTCCGCACCGCAACGGCTTTTTCGGCGTGATGAAATGGATGTTAACACGCCATGCGACTCCGTGGAAATGGCGGAACAATCCTGTCGAAGCCAAGCCGCACGAACGGGTCTACGGCAAAGAACTGGTGGTGACATTTGTCAACCATGCCACGGTGCTGATTCAAACCGAAGGGCTGAACATCCTGACGGATCCGGTCTGGTCGGAGCGGGTGAGTCCGGTATCCTTTGCCGGGCCAAAGCGCTATCGTCCGCCGGGGATCCGGTTTGATGATCTGCCGCCGATAGATCTGATTCTGGTTTCGCATAACCACTACGACCATATGGATCTGCCGACCTTGAAGCGGTTGCGGAAGGCGTGGAAGCCGCCGATCTTTGTCGGGCTGCGAAATGCAGCTTATCTGAAAAAGGAAGGCGTGGGCGGCGCGGAAGACATGGATTGGTGGGACCGGAAGCAGATCGCCGATTCGGTATGGGTGACCTGTGTGCCCGGGCAGCATTTTTCCGGGCGCGGATTCGGGGATCGCAGCGAAACGCTATGGTGCGGCTTTGTGATCGAAACTCCGCACGGCAATATCTATTTTGCCGGAGACACAGGCTACGGGCCATTTCTCGAGCAGATCAAGGCGCACTACCGGGGGTTCCGCCTGGCCTGTCTGCCCATCGGGGCATACTTGCCACGGTGGTTCATGAAGCCTATCCATGAATCACCCGATGAGGCCTTGCTGATACACAAGGATCTGTCCGTTGAGACCTCAATCGCGATCCACTTCGGCACCTTTTCACTGGCCGATGACGGGCAGGATCAGCCGCCGAACCGCATAAAGGAGCTTCTATCTGAGGCACCGGACCCGAAGCCAAGGTTTTTAGTGCTTGAAAACGGGGAAGCCGCAACGATTCCCTGAGCACAATTTCATCGCATAGCATATGCTATGGTTGCTGGGCCAGACCTTACGGGGCTGGCCCTTTCTGTTGCCCATCCGCACATCAAAGCGAGCGCGAGCCGCGAAGAGGAAAGATATCCTTCCGGGAAGCGCGAGCCGGGTTTGAATATTTTGGAATTCCGCTATTCGCTGGCCGTACCGAGGCGGCAGTTAAACCTAAACATGACCGTGATAATACTTTAGGATTAAGGAATGATCATGTTCAGCCGGTTCCAGAATTCTCAACTTTTTGCAGTCCAAGTTAACGGGCCGCTTAAACAATTTTTTTTCCGATGGAACACTTGTTGACAACTGAGGCTGTTGTTTGTACTATTTACTCATACATAGGACGGGGCTCGATTCTCACGAACCGTTTCGAGATCCAGTCATGAAGCATGGGAAAACTGAGCGCAATCATGTAAGGAGAGAGCATGAAAGCACGATCAAAAGTGTTTGTTTGTCTGTTGTTGGTTTGTTTTGGTGCATTTGCGGTGATGGTTCAGGCGCGGCCTGCGGTAAAACGGTTTACGGATAAGCCGCCGGAAGCGCAGCAGGCGAATCCCTACGCGCCGCTGCCGCCTGCGGCGACGGTGCAGGATGCCGGACGGTGGGATGCACAAAAGGCGGACAACGAGCGGCTGGCCCAGCAGGTGTATGAACGCTGGCAGGCCGGTGCAGAGGTCAGCGCGAGCGAGAAGGAGTTGATGGACGTGTACATCTTCTCGCGCCAAGGCAGAGACGGCGGCTTTGGTCCGCTGGATTCGCAAGGCGGTCCGGATGCCTTCGGCTACCGTTGGCTGGACAATATGGCGCCGGATACGGCGACCTATGAGTGGATCGAACTGCGGGGAGATCCGGGCACAACCTACATCAACACCTGGTCGGGGACGCATGACGACAGCTACTCGGCATCCAAGCACCCCTTTGGTTTCAGTTTCCCGTTCTACGGCGTATCGTACGATTCCTTCCGCGTTTCGACCAATGGCGTCATGCAGTTCACGACGATATCGACGTCGCTGTCCAACGTATGCCTGCCCAGCACAAACGTAGCCGGTCCGGCGATCTTCCCGTATTGGGATGACCTGCATCTGGATTACGGCGGCGTGACGGGCGGAACGAATGTGGTCGGTTACAAGAATTTCGGCAGCTACACGGTCATTGAATATGACTCGGTCGGACATTGCTGCACGGCCGGTAATGCCAGCCTGAAGTTCGAAGTGATCGCGTTCGCCGATGGCCGGATCAAGATGCAGTACAACAATCTGGTCATGTTGGCGGCTTATGACAGCACGCAGACCATCGGCATTCAGGCCAATGGCGCGGCCGGCAGTGCGGCCTTGACCTATGTCTGCAACCTCGTGGGCATCCAGCCGGCGAATGGCCGGGCGATCTGGTTCTATCCGCCGGCTGGCGTGCAGCACAACTTCGCCTGCGGCGGAGTCGCCAGCCCCACCACCGGCAACTACCAGCCCGGCTCGACGGTTCCGGTGACCTTTACGGCAACGAATTTTGGATTTGCCACGGAAGCCAGCCCGGTGAAATACCGCTTCAACGGCGGCGGCGTAGTGACGGAGACGACGGCATCCTTGCTGCAGTACGGCTCGGAGGTCCATACCTTTGCCGCGCAAATCACTCTGCCGAATACTGTCGGCGACTATATGCTGGATGTGTGGACTGATCTGGGCACCGACATGGATCGCAGCAACGACTCGTGCCATGTCCTGGTGCACGTGCGCAACTGCGTGGACTTTACGATCAATGCGCCGGGACAGACCGCAGGCAACACAACCGGTGCCGGCGATGATTGCAGCCTTCGCCCGGGCCTGGATCAGGTGATTCAGGTGAATATTCCCTTCGACGGCGGATGGACCTTCTCGATGTGCGCCGGAACGCCGACATGGGACTCGTATATGTACCTGACGTCGTCCTGCTGCGGCGGCACCACCATCGCCACCAATGATGATGGGTGCGGCAGCGTGAGCTTCTCCCGCATTACCTGCCAGCAATTGACGGCGGGAACGTACTATGTGGACATCGAGCCCTATTCGAGCGCGACGGGCGCGTGGGTGTTGGATGTTACGCCGTGCGTCCCCTGCAATATCACCTGTGATCCGAATGACATTCACGAGCTGACGGAAAACCCGGCGGATACGACCTTCTACCGCACCGATCCGGACGGCGGCTGCAACAGTGCCCCGCCCGCGTTTGGCACGATCTCCTGCGGGCAGACGGTGTGCGGCAGTGTGTTTACGTACATGGGACCGACGGGCGTCAGCCGCGCGGATTCGGACTGGTACGCGATCACCGAATCCACACCGGAAAGTCTTTCGGTGGACCTGTACTCTGAAGTGCCGGTGCGCTTCGGCATCGTGAAGTATGGCCGGACGGCTCCCTGTGATTCGGCGCTGCTGTGGATCACCAGTTTGACAACATCCGACTCCTGCACGCATCACGTCATCAGTTCGCCCGAATGCCGTACGCCCGGGTTCTATGCCCTGGTCGTCATACCTTCGGTGACGTCGGGAATTCCGGTGCCGCGCGACTATCGCATGGCGCTGAGTTGCTTCCCGTGCAGTCCGCCCGTGCCGCCGGCAAACGATGCCTGTACAAGTCCGACGCCTGTAACGGTGGCGCACAATGACACTCTGCTGGTGCTGGGGTCAACCTCACTGGCTGACGTCACGTGCAGCGATACCTGTGACTATACGTCCGACAGCCGGGATGTCTTCTATGCGCTGAATGTCACCGGATGCCGCCTGATCGAGATGAAACTTGAACAGTCGGTGGGCGCGACCAGCGGCGATATGCATCTTGCCCTGTATGCTCCGGGCGAGTGCTGCACACATCCGGCACTGCTCTGCAATGATGACTGGGGACATTTCGATTCGACCGGCCTGACGTGGGCGCACAACCATGCGACCTACTCCCTGACCTCATGGCTGGCCGACTCGTTTGCCACGGGCACGTACCTGATCCGCGTCGGACGTTACTCCACAGGCTACGGGCCCTTTGCCTTGACAATTTACGACGAAGGCCCGTGGTGCATCGAGACGTGCGATTCGGCGACCAACGTTACCGTGTACCGTGTGGACGCCACCCGTGCCGATTCCTGCATGGACGTGCGTTTCACCGCGCCGTTGGCCGGGCAGTACCAGATCTGGAGTACGATTGACAAGAACAGCGCGTTCACTCCGGGGCTGCCGTGGAACCTCGACGCCACGGTAACCGTTCCCGCGGGAGCAAACGCCTGGCGTGATCCTTCCGCACTGGTGCCGTTCCGGCGGTATGTTGTGCGGCATATCTGCCAGTAAGCTTGGGGATCAGCGGGTTCCTCGAAAGCGGGCTGCCTTCCGGCGGCCCGCTTTTTTATTTGCAGAGAAGCGGACGGCGCTTGACAGCGCCTCGGAATGGCCGTATACTATGCAAAGCACGACCCGATGAAAAGGGCAAGGCATCCAAGTTACGCCTTCCTTGTCTCTGTGAATCAGAGTATAGATTTTTGAGCGGGAGTAGCGCGCACATCCAAACAGGTGATGCCTCTCGAAGGCTTGCCTGCCGACGGATCGAGACCTCTTAGTGTGCGATACCCATTCAAGACCTTATCAAGGATTCAGGAGGAGATTATGGCCTTTCTGCGGCAAGATGACCTGGAAAGCCTGCGGCAGGGGATGCGGGGCGAGGTGGTGGTCGAGAGTAACCCCAGCTACAACGACGTGCGCAAGATCTGGAACGGAATTTTCGACCGTAAGCCCGAAGTCATTGCGCGCTGCGTGAGTACGCCGGACGTGGTGAACGCGATCCGGTTTGCGCGGGAACACAAACTGCCGCTGGCGATTCGCGGCGGCGGCCACAACTCGGCGGGCACCGGGACGTGCGATGCGGGGATGATGATAGACCTGTCGCTAATGCGGCGCGTGAACGTGGACCGGCACACAAAGACCGCGCGGGTGGACGGCGGCGCACTGCTGGGCGATGTGGATGCGGAGACACAGCTCTATGGAATGGTTGTTCCATCGGGCATTATCTCGCATACCGGTGTAGGCGGGCTGACGCTGGGCGGCGGCTTTGGCTGGACCACCCGCAAGTTCGGAATGTCGATTGACAATCTGCTTTCGGCGGAAGTGGTCACTGCAAACGGCGACGTGGTCACGGCCAGCGCGAAGGAGAATGAAGACCTGTTTTGGGGGCTGCGCGGCGGAGGCGGCAACTTCGGCGTGGTGACCTCGTTTGTGTTCCGCTGTGCTGAGGTGGGCAAGCAGGTGTACTCCGGTCTGATTATCAAAAAATTCGAGAACTTGAAAAAGTACTACCAGTTTCACCGCGAGTTTGTGCGGCGCATGCCGGACAATCTGACGGTGTGGACGGTGGTGCGCCACGCTCCGCCGCTGCCATTTATCCCTCCCGAATACCATGGCAAGCTGGTGATCGTGGTGCCTTTTGCCTATGTCGGAGATCCGGCGGAAGGCGAAAAGCTGATTAAGCCGGTCCGGGACGCCACCGAAACCATTGGCGAAGCGGTGGGGATGAATCCGTGGACCGGATGGCAGAGCGCGTTCGATCCGTTGGTATCGCACGGGGCGCGCAATTACTGGAAGTCCCATCAGGTAAAAGAGCTGCCGGATGCGTTTATCGATCGCATCGCCGAGTTTGCGATGAAGATGCCGACGGACGAATGCGAGGCCTTTATTCCGCATCTTGAAGGCGCGATGAGCCGCGTCGGAGAAACGGAAACGGCGTTTGCGCACCGCAAGGTGCCGTTCAATCTCAACATCCACACGAGGTGGCGCGAGCCGAAGGATGACGAGCGTTGCAAGGCGTGGGCGCGGGATTTCCACGCGGCCACCGCCGAGTTTGCTCAGGGAGCCTATGTGAATTTCCAGAGCGACTTAAGCGAGAGCGAGTTGAAGATCGCTTACACTCCGGCGGTGATGGAGCGGCTGATCACGGTAAAGAACCGCTGGGATCCGGACAATTTGTTCTGCATCAACCAGAATATCAAACCCAAGGTCCACGCCGAGATGCTGGCGTAAGCAGCGGCAAAGCAAACCGAATCTACTGTGCGGGTCAGGCGAAAGCCTGACCCGTTGCTTATTACTTCCATTCTGTCTTGCTCTTGCAGATCACATTCAGGACGAACACATCCGGATAGAATATGTTAAGAAATTTTGCTTTTCTCTTGATTATTTCATGGCAATATCCCACATTATAGCTGATTCAATCGGCATCCGTTGCGCGCCGGGGCATATGGGCCGCGCCGGAATTGGCAATGACAACATCAGTGGATCTTCCACATCTTCCGGGAGGGATTGCTATGAAAAACCTGCTGGGCTGCATCGGCGGATTGGCGATGCTGGTTTCCCTTGGTTGGGGCCAGTATAATCCGGATACCCTCTGGACACGGACATGGACCGCGGGCGCGGGCGGCGCTGAATTCTTTTCGCTGCACGGGCGGGCGGATGGCGGTTTTCTGATGGGCGGGAAGAAATGGGAAAGCGACAACAGATTGTATGGGTACATGGCCCGGCTGGATGCGCAGGGCATTCTGCTCTGGTCCCATGACTACGGCGACGGCACACAGTCCTTCAGCGGATTTGCCGCCGGGCAGAGTGGCCGCTACTATTTCTGCGGGAACAGCGCGTTCTCCGACTCGGGACGGGGAATCCGGGTGGACGAGGTGGACACGACGGGTGCCATCCTGAATTCCCGGGTATATCGAGATCCTGCCGGCGATCTCACGAGTCATGATCTCGCGGCCACAGCCGACGGCGGACTGGTTCTCGGGGGCACCGCTGAGGACTGGGATTCATCCGGCATCATCCTAATGAAGGTGGACAGCGTCGGATCGATCACATGGCGTCAGCTCTACTTCGAAGCGGACTATCAGAGTCTTGCTGCCGTGATTCAGACGCGCGACGGCGGTTATGCCATCGTGGGCACGGCGGCATACGCGGATCGTATGCAATCCCAGTTGCTGGTCATCCGGTTTGAGCGCGACGGGCGTCTGATGTGGACGCGCGCCATTGGGTATGAAGGGCCGGAAGGTGGCTACGGTATTGTGCAGACAGCGGACGGCGGGTTCTATGTGACGGGCACGTCCAATGACGTGAACTACACCCAGCAAGGCACTCTGGTTGCACGGTTGGACAGTCACGGCGAACTCTTGTGGATGCGTGTCTGGCGTGCCCCGCATCCTCAGACATCGTATGGCTATTCCGTGGCCCTGACTCCGGACAGCGGCTGCGTGGTGAGCGGTTACTATGAATCCATGTACCCGGACTACCCCTGTGGACTTCTGCTGCGCTACTCGGCGCAGGGCGACCTGGTGCTGGCGGAGACCTATACCGCGGGTGTTGGCACTGCCCAGTTTTACGGGATTTCGGTGATGCCGGACAGCAGTTATGCTCTGGCCGGAACGTTTTGGCCGAGTACAGGCGGCAACCGGATGTGGCTGGCACGGATGGCCCACGAGCGACTGATGCTGCGCCATCCAGCGGGCCACGATGTCCTGCTGGTAGATTCCGTCTATGCCCTCCAGTGGGACGCGCTGCCCCGTGGCGGCACGGTGACCATCGAACTGGACCGGGACTTCCCTTCCGGCACGTGGGAACCGGTGGCGGCAGCGACGGCAAATGATGGCGAGTTCACGTGGAACGTGACTGTTCCCGAGACAGAGCACGGACGGTTCCGGGTCCGCCATGATCAGGATACCACGCAGGCGGATACCGTAACTGCCGACATAATCATTACCCATCCACGGCTGGCGATACGTTCACCGCAGGCAGGCGATACGGTGTGGAGCGGCAATCTGGATACAGTGTTCGTGGACAGGTATTTCATTCCCGACGATCTGCACATTGAGGTGAATCACGATTACCCGACTGGGCCGTGGGATACGCTGATTGTCACATCGTCGCTGGACTGGATTCCGTGGTCGGTCACACAGCCGGCTTCCAACCATTGCCGGATACGACTGACCTCGGCAACCCGCCCGGAGATTATGGCCGAAACCAACGGCGACTTTGTGATTATGCCCACACCGATCACCGTGAGCACGCCGAGCGGCGGCGAGGTATTCCATGTGGGGCAGCATCGCGTCGTGATGTGGGACGCACCGCGTCTCGACGGCAACGTGGCGGTGCTGCTGAACAGCAATTACCCCAGTGGAACGTGGATGACGGTGGGACCTAACCGGCCCAACGATGGCCGTGTGGCGTGGACCATTCCCAATGTCAACAGCACCCACTGCCGCATCCGGGTGATAGCGGTCCGGGATCGTTTAACATATGGCGAGAGCGCCGCGGATTTCACCATTACGGACGCGCTGGATGCCGATCCCGATCTTTTGCCCCGAGACTTCTCCTTCGACGCACCGTATCCCAATCCTTTCAATGCACTGACCACGATGAAGCTTGAACTTCCCACCGCAACGCCCGTGAACCTTTATGTCTGCGACGTGACAGGCCGGGTGGTGCGGACTCTGGTCCATGGAATGATGGAGCCGGGATCACATTCTCTGGTCTTTGATGGCTCGGGCTTGGCTTCGGGATTGTACTTTGCGCGGCTGGAAAGTCCGGCACTGACGCGAACTCAAAAATTGCTTTTGCTGAAATAGGACGATAAGCGGCTAAAGAAGCTTCTACCTGTTGCGGTATTCGTCTGAAAGGTAGACTTACACGCAGGCTCCTCACGTTTGGGGAGCCTGCTTTTTGTTGTGGAGATTAGTCTTTGCGGATCGGAGTGCTTCAGACATGCCTCCTTTTGCTGCAATTTTGTATTTTCGTGGAGATTTCTATACCCGAATATCAGGAATAGATGCTATATTCTAATAGATGTTAAAGTTGAAGTGATGGATGGCCATGTATCGAATTGTTCACCTGTCTGATTTGCACTACTCCACCGCGAGCCGGGAGAAGGCGCGCAGCATGCTGGCTGCCGTGGCGGCCTCCGAGCCGGATCATCTGATCATCAGCGGGGATCTGACCGATGACGGGCGGGCGGTGTATGCTCGGGGGCTCAGGTCACTGCTGACACAGTACGGGTTTGACTCTTGCGAACGGCTGACGGTGGTGCCGGGGAATCATGACATGTACGGCTTCATCTACCGCACGTTCTCCAAGGCAGACGGCCTGCTGGCGGGAATGCGCAGCCTGCGCACGGTGAAGGATACCGTCGCGCGCTTGCGGGATTTGCATCGCCGTCTGTCGTCTTACCGGGAACGGGATTATGACCGGGAACTGGGCCGCTTCCGCTCCTACTATGAGCGGGCATTCGACGGCTGCATTGCCACCTATCGCAGCCGCAGCGGCTTTCCCTTTGCCAAATTGCTGCCGAATAATCTGGCGATCATCGGCGTGGACACCTGTTTCTATCTGCCCAAGGTTTACAGCCTGATGAATCTGCTGCGGCACGGCATGCAGGTGATGCGGACGAAGGATGTGACACTGCTGGGGGAAAATCTGAGCGGGTCGACGGGCTGGGTGGATTTACGGGCTTTGGAATCGCTGCTCAACATTCCGGAGATCCGGCGGCGGCGCAAGATCCTCTCGCTGCATCACTGTATGCATCCCTTCAGCTTTTTGCTGAAAACCCATTCGGAGTCCTGCGCCAAGGAGATGCAGCTCGTCAACCGTTCGGCGCTGGTGGATATGCTGCGGGCGCACCGCATCGAAATGATCCTGCACGGGCACTATCACACGCTCCATGCCTATTATCTCGAGAGCGGAGTGCCGGTGTTGAACAGCGGTGAGCACGGGGGATCGGCCTTCTTTGGATTGGAAGTGTCGGCACGCGAAATGGACGTCCGGCTGATGGGCGACGGAACCGCCGGCATGCCATCTCATGAGGAGCCGAGTTCTCTGGCCTAAGGCTGGAGCATGTACAAGGTATCAAAGGCAGTCTCGGCGAGGCTGCCTTTTCTTATGGGAGTTTTCCGTCGGCGGCGTGACGATGCGAACAAAATGGGGCACAGGGGAGTTTCAGGGGAAAGTGAAACGGTAACCAAGGCATGAAGCACATAGAGGAAGTATCCGATGAACAACGGCGTAATCGTGATCACCGGGGCCAGCGAAGGAATTGGCGCGGCACTGGCGAAGCTTGCGGGAGGTCAGGGAAACAAGGTGGTGCTGGCGGCGCGGACGGAAGCGAAACTCCGCACTGTGGCCTCTGAGGTGGGGGACAATGCCCTGGTGGTGGTGACGGATGTTACCCGCCGAGCCGATGTGGAGCGATTGAAGGTGATGGCGCTGGAGAGGTTCGGTCACGTGGATGTGTGGGTGAACAATGCGGGGAGAGGGATCAGCAAGCCCGTGTTAGAACTCACCGATGATGAGGTGGACCAGATGGTTGCGATCAATCTGAAGTCCGATCTGTACGGTATGCAGGCGATCATTCCGCACTTTGTCGAACGCGGCGCAGGGCATCTGATCAATGTGTCGACGGTGCTCTCTAAAGTGCCGTTTGTGCCCTTGCGTGCGGCCTACAGCGCGGCCAAGGCGGGTCTGAACATTCTGACCGCCAATCTGCGTATGAGCCTTGCGGCCTATCCGCAGATCCATGTGTCGCTGGTGCTTCCGGGAGTGGTCAGGACACAGTTCTTCGAAAATGCGCTGGGTGGAACCCCCAACTGGCAGGGCACTACGGCACAGGGAGCGCAGACCGCAGAGGAGGTAGCGGCAGTCATCGCCGAAGTAATGGATAATCCCCGGCCTGAGGTTTATACCAACCCGGCGTCACCGGAGATGGTGCGCCGCTACTCGGAAGACATCGCAGGATTTGAAGCCAGCCTCGCGCGGCGTTGAAGCCACATAAAGACGTATCAACAGAACAGGCTCCTATCCGGGAGCCTGTTCTGTATCAGGACTGGCGATAGTAACCGCGCTCGTCAAACCAGTCCCTCTTTGCGCAGTTTGCGGTGAGTGGCGCCGATGCAGAGGTCCATGATTACCGTGATTCCCGCGGCACGGGCTTTGGCAGCCGCGGCTTCGTTGGCGATTCCCAGTTGCATCCAGATCACCTTGGCGCCTTTGGCAATGGCATCATCTACAACCGGCGGCACGTCATCCGACTTGCGAAAGATGTTGACAATGTCGATGGGACCGGGCACATCCCGCAGACTGGCATAAGCCGTCTCGCCCAGGGCTTGCTGCAAGGTTGGGTTCACGGGAATAATATGGTAGCCTTGCTCCTGCATGTAAGCCGGTATGGAATTGCTGGGGCGATCCGGCTTGGTGGACAGCCCAACGACGGCAATGGTCTTGTTCTCCTTTAAAATCCGGCGGATGTCTTCGAGACTGGGCGCGGCGGCAGTTCCGGTTTCTGGAGACGATGAAGAAGTCATGACAATGATCTCCTTATAGATTCAATGGTCTACTTTGTTTACGCAGCACTCGCCAATTTGTTCACGGACAAGAGGTGTGCTCAGAACTCTACTCTGGTGTTCACCTGCCCTACCCCTGACATTCGAGGCGGGTCTATTATACTAACTACAGTTATTCTATAAGTTTATTCTACCTGCTCCGTTGCGAAATTGCATGTCGCATTTATCCACTCCATAAAGACAAACCTTTGTAGGTGTTGAAGTAATATGAATAGGTCCCGTGACTGTTCCTCGATATTAGATTAAGGATAGTCTTATAAAGAGAATGTGAATGTAGTGTGATCTTTCTATTGCCATCTATGGATTAATTTGCTACCTTTGGTGCAAATAGGCGTGTCTGAGCACTATCCGGTGCAGAGATTGGAAGCGATTCGACACAGCGGCATTCACGCGCGGTTGCGCTCCGGGTAAGCCGCACGGAGCCGGGTGAGGTGTTTCCCACGCAAATCTTTCAGCGAAGGACAAACCGATAATGGCAACCAAGCACTTTGCCATGCCCCTGAACGGTGACAGCTTGCAGACCGGGGATACCACGGTTAAGGCGTTGTGGGAAAGAAACGCGGCGGTGCAACTGCGGCTGACCAATGTCTCTGCCGGCGAGTCGAACAAGGTCACCCTGATTACGCAGAAGAATGGTCAGACAACCCGCAAGGAATTCGTGTTGAAAATCGAAGGCGGAGTCGCATCCGTAGAACTCAGTCCGCATGATCTCGGGATGGTGTTTGATGACGCGATGGACGGAGACTGGGATTTTGTCGAAGCGGAATGGACTGTAGGGGCCACGGATTTTCCGAACGGCTCTCTGATGTACGAAGTTCAGAGCGGACGGACGACCAATCTGCATGGCTGGCCGCCCAACAAGTAACTTTTATTTTCTCACTTTAGTCATACCTGTAGGTCCCACCGTGCCCTGGGAAACCATCGTTTATTACGTTGGCTTTTCGCTGGCGATTTTCCTTTGCCGGAATCTCGGTGGTCTGTTCTGGATCCCCATGTCGTTGGACATGGGGTTTAATGTTGCGGTGGATAGCGGACTACTGGCAGGATGGGATGTGCGCTGGCTCAGCGTGGCCTACGGTTTCGCGATCTTTGTATGGGTGCTGGCCTTATCGGGAGTGCCCGGCCGCTCGGCATACGTGGCCGTACTTTTGGCCGATGTCTTTGCGGTATTGAACGGGATTGCGCCGCAGCTTCAGGCTGTGGGGAGCGGCGGGCAGTTTTGGGATGCCACCAGCATGCGGATCTACAACGTGTGGATGGTTTCCATTTCTGTGATTGTCTGTTCGGTGGTCGTGAAGAGTCTGGCTCTTCCCCGGTTGCGGGGGAGGCCGGTAGATCTGCTGACGAATCCCAAGCGGCGGTTTGTGCTGCCCATTGGCTGCTGGGCGTTGATCCTTGCGCTTTCCGATCACCTCCAGCCGCTGCTGCCCGGGCCGTGGTGGGATGCCAAGTACACGATTTCGGCGCATGTCCTGGTGTGGGGCTGGGTCGCGCTGGAACTGCCCTTTGTGCTGGCGCATTACCGGCTGCGCCGGCAATACGGATAAGCACAAGAGGTCTCCAGACGCCGCAGGCTCTCCAAACCGGAGAGCCTGCGGCGTCTCATAGGACCGTGTCCGGCGTCCCCGGGCTATTCGTTGCGGCGGGCGCGCTTGACAGCAGAGGCGTTGCCCATCGCGCCGGCAGCATTGGGAGCATAGGCGCGCACGACGTAAAAGGCGCGCGCCGCTGAGGGATTGACGTCAAGATAGGACGTATCACTGACTGTTGCTACAAAGGTGCTGCCGTCCGGTATGAACTGGACGCTGGAACTGCGGTAGACGTTGTATTGCATCGGCGGAACGGGGTCACCATGGACGTCAGTGGTCACGCGATTCCACAGCAGCCGGACGTCATCGCCGACACGCAGCGCGGTTACATTGCGGGGCGTGGCGGGAGTATCGATGGGAAGCTTCTGCGTGGTAAAGAGAATGGCGCGGCCACTGATCATGGGCGCCGCGCCGGGGATGGCGGGGCTGACGCGATTGTAGTAGCTGTAGAGCACGCCGTCTGTCTGGTCAAGATTCTCGATACCGACCGTGGCGTAATCGTTGGAGGATGTGACGTCGGTGGTATTGGCGCAGATTTGATACTGGAAGAGAATCTCGCCGTCGCCGCTCTGGGTCGGAGGATAGCCGGGCTCATAGAGAATGCATTCAAAGGATTCGGGTTCCAGATTCGATCCGGTCCACTTGGACACGCTGAGTCCGCTCCACTCGATGATGAAGCGGTGGTTGGCCTGATCATGGTAGACGTAGACGCCATCCGGGTTGCCGAGGCGCGTCACGTTCAGAACGTAGTTGCCCTGAGAGGTACCGTAGCCATCCACGATGATGTAATAGGTGGTTCCGGCGCCGAGGGTCCGGGCAATCTGTGAGCCAGTGCCGCAGGGGCCGTAATCATCGTTGCAAGCAACTTCGGTGATGCCCGGACAGGGGCCGCCGCTGCGAATCATCAGGCCGGTGTCGTAGTTGCTGCCACAGAGGGAGATGGTGTAGGTGGTGGTGACGTCCGGCGTGAGCTGGTAAAAGACATCGGCGCTGTTGGACACCGCACAGGTTGAGCCGGAGTAGTCATTGCCCTGATTGACAGTTGTTCCGGAATCGGCATAGGGTGTAGAAGTGATGATGGTTCCCGGACAGGTGGGGCTTCCCTGATCCAGAGAACTCCGGCCTTCCGGATGCGACGTCATCGATGATTGGCCGGCCACGCGCAAATCATCCCAGAACGGCGCAATCATGGCATTGGGCCCCATCGCCGAAGGGATCGTGTAGTTGCGGAAATCGGTGTAAGCGGCTTGTGAAGCTCCCATCGCCAGCCAGCCATTGGAGCAGACAGAAATTTGCGTGTAGTCCTGTCCGTAATAGCGGAACGTGAAGGGCAGATCCACGACGGTAGTCGCGTCCTGCTCATCGGCGTTGTCTAACAGGCCGATCACGGTGCCGGATCCACCTTGCCGCCGGTCAATTTCCACCCAGTTGTAAGTCGGATGACGCGGATACGCCGCATCGGTGTTATCGAAGGCCCAATATCCGTACTGGTCGGCAGGCGTGGGCGCATTGGACGCGATGCTGCCGATAGTGAGAAAGGTCCTTACCGTATCCGTGAAGCCGTTGGCCAGCGGAAACGTTACCGTGAGGGGCACGCGCTCACCGGGATAAGCCTGGAGGGTGGCGCTGATGCCCCACAGATTGCTGGAGTTCCGGCACTGAGCGGTGGGTCCGGCGGAGCCGAAGACTCCGATGCTGTCCGTAATGACTACTGCGGGATCGGACGAACGCAGATAGCCGGTCATGTTGGCGGGCGACGTGCGCGTGCCGACATTCTGCAACCAGAAATAGAGGCCTGCACCTTCACCGGGATCGAGAATACCGTTGCCTGCTCCGGTCAGCACTGAGCTTGAGAACTGGTACTTGCTGTTCGAGAGTGTCACGGAAACAGCAGTGGTCCAGACGTGTGAGGCGTCATCGGTGACGGTAAGGGAGAACGGCACCACGTGACCGCTGGGGAAATAGCTTGCAAGGCTGAACACGAACGGCGCAGCGGGCGCAACCGAGTCTCCGGCGGCGATGGAGCCATAGCTTGCCGTGTTGACATTGAGCGCGGTGACATACGGATCGTTGACGGTCAGCGTGGCTGTGATGCCGGTGGCGGTGAGAGGTCCCCAGTTGCGCAACCGCAGCGGGAGTTCGATGGTCTCGCCGGGATTGGGCTTGCCGTCACCATTGCCGGAACTGTTGCCATTGTTGTCATCATCGAAGATCAGCGCCTGCGAGGCTAAGGAAACATAGGGATCCCCCGCTGTGATCAGCGTGTAGGAAATCGCCGGGCGGCAGTTGTGTTTGGTGGCGGTGACGAATAGCGTTTCGGCGGTGGTGGTGGAGAAATTAAAGCTGACAGATCCGGCAGCATCGGAGCGTCCCGCCACGAAAATCTCGGTGCCTTTGACCAGATTCACCCAGGCATCGGCCACCGGCTGACCGAGACGGTTCGTCACGCTCACATCGAAGTGGTTTGTTCCCACGGGAGCTGTGGCGGGATTGTTGACATGCAGCGTATCCGGCGTGCCGGTGAAAATATCAATGGCCGGCTCACCGATGAGTGTCGTAATGCCGCTGAAGAAGGCGACGTTGCTCGAGTCTGTCGGATAGCCTCGGTAGAGTTCCAGTTTGGCACGCATAAGAGAGCCGCCGGTCGTCCGGTTGCCTTCGCGCAGCATTCCCTGCATGGCGCCGGTCATGAGAATGTTATTGAAGCGCGTATGCGTCGAAGAGGTGGACATGCCGACCGCCGCTACGGCTCCACCGTTGCCCACGCGGACAAAGCGCTCGGTAATATCATCGGTGCTGAAGTCATTGGTGCCGCAGGTGAGCGCGAGCAGGAATGGCAGACGCCGCCCGTTACTCAGGCCACTCAAGTCATTGCCTTCGAAGCCGTTCATGCCGAGATAGCCGCGGTAGCACCAGATGGAAACTCCCGAATTTATGCTGTTGGTTATCTTAGAGCCGTCAACGGATTCGTTGGTGTAATACACCGTGTCGATGCTGCTGGACGGGTATCCTGTCTCCAGCAGGCGCTCACGCACCCAGCGCATGGTATGAACCGCAGAGGTGCCCGACCCACCAGCAAACAGGCCTGCACCCGCGTACCAATTGGGCTTAGTGCCACCGCCGATGGCCACGGGATCACGTTCATAGTTCAGCACCTTGTTGGTAATAACTGCCAGCTCTGCGCCGGAAGCGAAACAGAGGCGGCCAATGGCAATATCCGGCAGCAGATCCGTGCCGTCGAGCCGGGTGTAATCCCAATCCCCCGCGCCGCCGCCATAGGTGTAACAGGGAACGGTGTAGGTTCCGTTAGCGTCACCCGCGATGCAGACGAATTCCAGCGGAGGATTCGCCCCATTGTAGCGGCTCTGGATGAAGGCTTTGATGCCTGACGTGCTCCAGTTGGCAATCTCATTGGGTCCGGCGATTTCTACCTTGTAGCCGCGCCGCGTGCGCCATGTGGCGAGGTTCTGAATGCCGCTCTGCACCATGCCGTTGTCCGCCACAATGAACAGATAGGTACCGCGCTCCACCAGATTATCCAGTGCCATGTCGTCCCAATTGGGAACAAGCGGCCTTAGAGTGTTGGCAACGGTTTCGGTAATGGCTCGTGGCCGTGGCAGGGATGCGCCGGATTCGGTCAGGCGCAGAGTCGCATGGCGCAGGACCCGCAGCGTGTGAGCTTGCGGATCCTGTTTGACCGGAAAGACGCGCAGCAGCGCGAGGGAGACGCCGCCCATGATCTGGCGCGGGCTTATGTCTGCGGTGAGAGCATGGGTATCGAATTGCTCGGAGGACAGGGATTCCGAACCGGGAAGATCAATCCACTCTTCCGAGACGATCTCTACCAAAGGGTTACCCTGCGAGCGCAGGGCAATGAAGCGCGAGTAGACCGGCAAGGGCGGCGCATCGTCGCTTTCGAGCGCGGGTTCTCCGGGCAGCATGACGCGCTGCAAATCTGTCTCCACGCCGGGGACCTGAATATCTACCTGCCAGGTGTCCGACGACAGACTGCGGATGGAGAGCTGAGGTTCGGTTACAGGGTTGCCGGATTCTACCGGAAGCCACGCCGCGAAAGACGCAGCCGCCATAAACAGTCCAATGCCTGCGGACAAAATCGGTTTCAAGATCATGTTTCTCGATCTCCCATAGCGACACGGTGACGGCATATCACTTATCAATATAGGCCGTTAGCTCTCGTTTGGCAAGACTTTGCGACCATGCCAAAAAGAATCTTCAAAGACAGCGGGAGCACGCGGCATCCAACAGAGAGCCATGACTTTTGCAACATTTCCTTTGGACGGCTTGACTTACTAAGGTTTGCAGCGTATCTTTTAGCAGGACAGGAAAGCTCGCGGGATTCTGGCATAGGCGACCAGCCTCTCCGGAGTCTTGGCAAGGAACGGACAACTCGGCACGACGGGAGGAAGCGATGGAACTTCGGAAATGCTTGATTTTGCTGGCGACCGTAAGTGCGCTGATCTTGAGTGCGGCATCGGTTTCCGCACAGACAACCGTGAGTGGAACGGTGGCTCTCGATGGCGGCATAGGAGACATTACCCAAGCCACGGTTCAGGCGGATGGTCAAGGGACTCCCACGACCCATCCGAACGCCAATGGCTACTACACTCTGACCAATGTGGAAATTGGCTTACGGAGGCTGACGGCCAGCCTTGAGGGGTTTGTAACCGATACGCTGCACGTCTTTCTGACCGAAGGCGGGTACAGCGAAGCCGATATGTCTCTGCGCCGTGATAATCCGCCCGCGCCGTTGAACCTGACGGGGACCATTTTGTGGTCCTTCCGGCTGGACAGCCTGCACTGGGATGTTTCGCCGGATCTGCTGGTGGATGGCTACAAGCTCTATCGTAAGCAGCACAGCGCCGACGTGTTTATTCTCCGCCAGGCTATCTGGGGACGCGATAACAATACAACTATGGATGATCTGGATGCGGAAGGCGATTGGGACTATGCGGTGACCGCGGTGGACACCAACATGTCGCGCCCTTGGGCGGAGTCTGCATACTCCAACACGGCGCGGCAAATCTACCTGCATCTGGCGCCGACCAACCTGACGGCGGATGGGAATTTTGACAGCCACGTTCATCTGGCGTGGAATGCTCCGGGAATTCCCGGCCCGAACTACGTGCGTCCGCCACGCGGCCACGGGCACAGCACCCTCGATGAGCCGAGGTACCTGATATACCGAGACGGCACTCTGCTGGATTCGGTGCTGGCGGCATCGACCACATGGGATGATAATGGTCTGCCGGAAAATGTGCCCCATACATATGAAGTGGCGGCGCGTTATGATGACAACGAGTCGTCGCCCCTGTCGAACTCCGTGACCGTCCGCTGCAACATGGCACCGGGAGCGCCGACCAATGTGCAGGCGACACCCATCAGCGAAACACAGATGCGCCTGACGTGGGTTGATCCGGCCCTCAACGCGGATGGAACGACCTGCGTGGATCTTGCAGGTGTGCAGGTGCTGCGCGACAACGAGGTGATTGCGACCCATATTCTGCCGGGAGTGCAGCAATTTACGGACACACCGGCGAACCCGGCGATCTGGCATACGTGGACGGTGCAGGGATTTGACGAAGTGCCGAATGCCGGGCCGGGCGACAGCGTGCGGGGGCGCATACTGGTGTGCATGTGTGAACCTGTGGAATATGACTGGGTAGACATCTCCACCATCGGGACCAATACGGGGCTGACAGGTGGCGATGAGACCTTGGGACCGTTTGCGCTCGGTATTCAATTTCCGTTTTACGGCAACACGCACAATCGCATCTTTGTCTGCTCCAACGGCTGGGCGTCGTTCACGGACAGCACGAGCACGGCCTCCCTCAATTAGCACCTTCCCAGCCCTTCCGGCCCCGCGTGTGCGTTGATGCCCCTGTGGGAGGACATAACGTTCACTCCGGGGAGCACGGTAAAGTACTATCACGATGCGGCGAACCAACGGTTCGTTCTTGCGTGGGTGGTTGTCGGTGGCCCGGCTTTTGAGTTGATTCTGGACGCCAATGGCGGTGTGACGTACCAGTATCAAACGGTTGGCGCAGACATTCCGGCAACGGTGGGAGTGGTCAACTGCACCAACACGGATGCCTTTGAGGTGTGCTACAACGGCAGCGGACATTGGTGTCCGACAGATAGCAGCGCGCTTCAATTCTGGGGCGGACCGCAGCAGGCCATTCAAGGAACCGTGCGGCATTTGGGAGGCGCTAACCCGCCGTTGAATGGAGCGCAGGTGTGGGTTACGGGCGGTGCGGACACAGTGCTGACCGACGTTTTGGGCAACTATCTGCTGCCTTTGAATCCCGGAACCTATACGGTGCATTTTGCCTACACAGCTCATTGCGATTCTACCCGTCAGAACGTCGTGGTGGAGGCCAACGTGAATACCACGCTGAACGTGGCTCTGCGCTCGCCGGCCTTTACGTCCAGCGTCTCATCCTTGACCTTCTACATTCACCAAGGGCAGAGCACACCGCAGACCTTTACGATAGCGAATACAGGTGGTAGTTGCCGGCTGCTATACAGTATTGTGGACAGTGTGGATTGGCTGAGTTCCAGCCCGGCGGCCGGGATCGTTGAACCCGGTAACAGCATAACGATCACGTCTACGATTGTACCTGCATTGACTCATCCGCTTGACCACACCACAATGTATGTGTACCACAACGCATCCGGTAGCCCTTTGCCAATTCAGGTAGATGTTGGTGATGTCGGGGCAGCGGATCGGGACGACCATCTGCCCACGGTGTTTGCCTTGCATGCGGCTTATCCGAATCCCTTCAACCCGACCACAGAGATTCGCTATGACGTGCCGAAGACCGAGCATGTTGAATTGAGAATCTACAATGCGCTGGGGCAGGAAGTTGGCAGGCTGGTGAATGGGATGCAGCCGGCGGGACGCTACGCGGTGTCATGGAATGGACAGGACGTGGCCAGCGGGCTCTATCTCTGCCGGATGCAGGCGGGGAGTTTCGTGGCGATGCAGAAGATGCTGCTGATGAAGTAATGTTTACCCCCATCTAACTTCCCCCACGAAGTGGGGGAAGGATTTGAGCCTGCCATAGGTGAAGAACACCGTGAGGATTATGCTGATTTCAACTGAGGAACTTGCCCGCAGGCTCGGTGAGCCGGGGCTGGTGATTGCCGATATGCGCTGGGATGCGAGCCAGCCCGATGCAGGACGCGACGCATTCCGCACGGGGCATATTCCCGGGGCAATTTATGTGGATGTGGATACCGAACTTTCCGACCGCTCGGACTTGAGCAAAGGCCGGCATCCGCTGCCGGATCCGGAGCAGTTTGTACGCACACTGGCGCGGTTAGGTATCGGCGAAGGAACGACGCTGGTGGTTTATGACGACAAGGCGGGATCGCTGGCGGCGCGGCTCTGGTGGATGATGCGCTGGGTGGGCGGAGCGGAAGCACTGGTGCTGGACGGCGGTTTCGCGGCGTGGGTTGCCGAAGAGCGGCCTGTTGAAACCGGTCCCGGCAAATCCCCTCTCCCCCACCCGCAGCCGCTCGCTGCTCATGCGAACGTGACGATGGTTGCCAATTATCCCGAGGTCAAAACGCAGGGTGACAAGATGCTCCTGCTGGATGCCCGTTCCGCGGAGCGGTATCGTGGCGAAGGCGAGACAATTGACACCCGCGCGGGGCATATTCCGGGAGCGATCAATGCACCGTGGGCCGATAACGTGAAGGCCGAGGGCGTTCCGCATTTCAAGACTCCATCGATGCTGCGCTCGCACTTTGAATCGCTTGGCGTCCGCGACGGCAGGAGAGTGGTTTGTTCCTGCGGCTCAGGTGTGACGGCGTGCCATGATCTGCTGGCTCTCGAGATTGCAGGATTGCATGGGGCAAGACTGTATCCGGGATCGTGGAGCGAATGGATTGCAAAGGATTGTCCCGATACCCCCCTTATGCTAAGGGGGGAGACCCGATGACCGATGCGACGGGTGGGCCAAGCGGGGCAGGCCCAAGTCTCAAGAGGCCTGCCGCCGCGAAGCTCTGGCCCTTCCCCTTTGAAAAAGGAGGAAGCAGAAGGGGTTTTGAATGTGTTTGCTGGTATAGAGAAGACCGGAGTCTGAATGAACAGGCTCCGGTCTCTTTGCGAGCGCTCGGAAGAGTAGTATGCGCTCACAACCTATCGGTGTGGGAACTGACAGTACTCTCGGCGAACTGCTTGAAGTTCTCCAAGTCTTCCTTGAGCTTCTTCTCAGGATTGTCGAAGAGCTTGGCAATGGTCTCGGCGCCGGTCGGCGCCTTGTACTGGATCGTAGCGGTGACTTCGGTTTCATCGGGATTGATGCTGCGGAACAGCACTTCGCCCTTCGTATCGATGGTTCCGCCTGAGCTTTGCCACGCGATACGCTTGTTAGGCTCGAGCACGGTGGTATCGGCATCCCATTCGACGTTCTTGCCCAGCGGGCCGTCCATCACCCAATGGCTCTTGCGGTCGCCCATCTTCCGGACCGATTTGATGTTCTTCATGAACTGCGGAAAATTTTCGAAATTGGCCCACAGTTGGAATACGTCGTTGATGTTGCGCTCGACGATGATGGTCTGAGTAATCTGGTCTGCCATGGTCGCGTCTCCTTGGTTTTTCAGTGTTCCATTTCCGCCGGAACCGACTCCCGCTGCCCGTCTGCGCGTTGTTCCGCCGGCAGCAATTCCGTCTTGACCCATCCGACCTTGCGGGCGTCGAAGTTCAAGTAGGCGTCAATGGCCGAGGTGATGGGCGCCACTTGTGTGAGCACCTTTTCCGTGAAAGATAACGGTCTTCATGTATGGCTCTCCTTGCGGGTAGTTCAGTCAGGAGGTTTTGATACTGGAAGTGTTGAGTAACTCGATGTGCGGAAGGTAAGCGGGTGACCTGTCGAGGGATACGCGTGTGCGTTCTCATAATACGCGGTTGGGTCGGGCAAGTTTCTTATTAAGTTAGAGTTAATCTGTAGATCACGCTGTATCGGCCACGTGAGGACAAGAAGGGGCAGGAAAGAAAACGCTGAAACGCTGAAAATCTGAAACGCTGAAAGAATGGCAAAAACATCGTTATTTCCCTTGGATTGTGTCGGCAGGCCCTCGGCCCCCTTTCCCCATGAAATAGGGAAATGGGAGCAGAACCCCCATCCCTAACCCTTCCCGTCCCTCGATAAATCGGGGACCTACCGTAGGGGAAGGGAATAAAAGCCGGGCACAATCCTTCTATGGCCGGGCATGCGAAATCCTAAGACGCATGCCGCGGCGAAGCGTGGGGGCACGGCGAAGGCTTGGGGCAAGGTGTGCCGGGTCCATCTTCCTTTCAGCCTTTCAGATTTTCAGCGTTTCAGCGTTTTCTTGTGGCGGCATCGAATTTGCAACCGGATTGGGAGGTAAACTTTGAGGTGTTGACGGAATGCGACTATGCGGTGTGACTGAACTCGAACCGGGAATGAAGATTGCGCGGGATGTGTGCGATGAGCGCCTCGAATTGCTCATTGCCTCGGGCTTCCTGCTGACAGAACGCGTCATCGACCGGCTTGTGGAACTGGAAGTTGAAGACGTCTATGTGGAAGAGGCCGGTACGGAGGACATCGAACCCGAACCGGAAATGATCTCCGACAAGACCCGGCGGCGTACTCATAAGCTGCTCAAGCGGACCTTCGATGACATCGTAGGCCTTGCCGAACTGCGGGAGATCGCCAACGAGGACGTGATCACGATTCTACAGTATGACGATCGCTATGCAAACGCTGTCAATGTGTCGGAATTTCACGAAGTCGTGCATCGGACAGTCGAGGATCTGTTCTCGCATCACGTGGAGATTTTCGAGACTCCGGTGGTGAAGACCTACCTGAACCGCACCTACGAACATGCTCTGAATACCTCGGTGCTGTCAATCATGCTGGGACGGGCCTTCGGATATGCGCAGGAAGAACTGCTGGTGCTGGGATCGGCGGCCATGCTGCATGATGTGGGCAAGCTGGTCATGCAGGACTTGGTGAACAAGCCGGTGCGGGATCTGACCCACGAAGAGGCCCGGCTGTTGAAACTGCATCCGGCGGCAGGAGCAAAGATCCTCGAGCGCAGTTCGACCAACACGGTGTTGGAGCAGGCGACGATTCGGCAGCACCACGAGCAGCAGGATGGTCGCGGCTATCCGCTCAAACTCTCCGGGACCAATGAGCCGCCTACGCGGCTGCGCATGGCGCGCGGTGACCAGATATTCCGCTTTGCCGAGATCCTCTCGGTGGCCAATACCTTCGACAACCTGATCAACGGTGACTTAATTGTCGAGGCCATGTCTCCGGCGAGGGCGCTGGAAACTCTGGTGCGGGGAGCAGGATCGCTCTACAACCGTGCGGTGGTGTCGAAGGCGCTGGAGCTGATCAATGTCTATCCGGTGGGCGCGATTGTAGAAATCACTATGGGCAATCTGATGTTCGACCGGGGCATGCGCGGCGTAGTCCGGCGCAGCACGGGACAGCGGTTGCAGCGGCCCGAAATCCTCGTCCTCTGGGACAAAAAGGGCAACAAGCTGACATCGCCGAGGGTCCTCGATCTCAATGTGCATCGCGGTGTGGAAATCGATTTGTCGTAATTCATCTCTTAGGAAGATGCTTTTAAAGGAGGCGCATGGTGATGCGCCTCCTTTCTTATGGACCTAAACATCTTCCGAAATGACTTGTCCATCTAAATATCACCAAATTCTTCATCACATTCACAATCATGAAGAGTCGGGGTTAGGGACGCGAGCCCGTGGCAAATATGATGTGCTATCCACAGACATGGAAACTTCATAGCACAAACAGGAGTGTTAAGAAAGGTCTGCTACCTTGTTGGCCGCAATTTCATCCCTTTCCCACATGGTTAAGCCAAGGATCGCTTATGAATCCCCATCCTGAACATGGCGAGGTGTTTACCAGCCCGTATCGCGCGCCTGTCCGGCCGCACATTCGTGATTTCGATGAATACCGCCGGCTCTATGAGCGCTCGATCCGCGAGCCGGAGCAGTTCTGGGCCGAACAGGCCAAGTCCTTGTACTGGTATCATCCGTGGACGAAAGTCCTCGAAGCGGAATTTCACGACGGCGAGGTGACGTGGTTTCAGGGCGCGATGCTGAATGTGGCCTTTAACTGTCTGGACCGCCACCTGCCGGAGAAGGCGGAAGACACGGCGATTATCTGGGAAGCCGATGATCCGGGAGAAAGCCGGAGTATTACCTACCGGGAGCTGAAGTGGGAAACGGCGCGCCTGGGGAATGTGCTGAAGAATCTGGGCGTTCGCAAGGGCGACCGTGTGGTGATCTACCTGCCGATGATCCCCGAACTGGCGTTTGCAATGCTGGCGTGCGCGAGAATCGGAGCGGTGCATTCGGTGGTGTTTGCCGGATTCTCGGCCACGGCGCTGCGGGACCGGATTCTCGATTCGGGCACGTCCGTGGTGATTACCGCCAACGAAGGCCGGCGCGGCGGCAAGAGCATTCCTCTCAAGTCCATCGTGGATGATGCCGTGGCGGGAGTAGATGCGGTGTCGAGCGTGCTGGTAGCCAAGCGTACGCCGAAAGACGTGCCGATGCAGTGGGGCCGCGATATTTGGCTGGAAGAGGCGATGCTGAGTGAGCGCGGCACGTGTCCGTGCGAATGGATGTCTGCTGAAGATCCGCTGTTCATTTTGTACACGTCGGGATCTACAGGCAAACCCAAAGGCTTGATGCACACACAGGCGGGCTATCTGCTGTATGCGTCGCTGACACACAAGATCGTCTTCGATTACCATCCCGGAGATATTTACTGCTGTGTGGCGGACGCGGGCTGGATCACGGGCCACAGCTATATTATTTACGGTCCGCTGTGCAATGGTGCGACCACGGTGATGTTCGAGTCGACACCGATGTATCCCGATCCGGGCCGGTACTGGGATATTGTAGAGCGGCATCGCGTGAACAGCTTCTATACTTCGCCGACGGCAATTCGTTCACTGGTGCGTGAAGGCAAAGACTGGGTGAAGAAGTACGACCGCTCCAGCCTGCGGATTCTCGGCACGGTGGGCGAGCCGATCAATCCCGAAGCGTGGCGGTGGTATTATGAGGTAGTGGGGGAGGGCAAATGCCCGATTGTCGATACATGGTGGCAGACGGAAACCGGCGGCATTATGATTACGCCGCTGCCGGGAGTGACGGCGCTTAAACCCGGCAGCGCCACCCTGCCCTTCTTCGGAGTTTCGCTGTGCGTGGCGGACGAAGACGGCAAATGCATGGAAGGCAACGGCGTCACCGGACACCTGTGCATTGACCGCCCCTGGCCGGGTATGGCGCGCACGATCAACCATGACCACAAGCGTTTCCGCGACACGTATTTTGTGAGCTATAAAGGAAAGTATTTCACGGGAGACGGCTGCCGCCGCGACGAAGACGGCTATTACTGGATTACCGGACGCGTCGACGACGTGATCAACGTGGCCGGACACCGTCTGGGCACGGCGGAGATCGAGAACTCGCTGGTGGGAAACCATCTGGTCGCCGAAGCGGCGGTGGTCGGCATCCCGCATGAGATCAAGGGGACGGCGATTTTTGCGTTTGTCGTGACTCAAAAGGAAGCCGAAGACATGCAGCGCGACGAAATCACGGGCGCGTTGAAAGAGCAGGTGCGCAACGATATCAGCCCGATTGCGGTACCGGAGCAGGTATTGACGGTGAATGCCTTGCCCAAAACCCGTTCCGGGAAGATTATGCGGCGGATTCTTGGCAAGATTGCTGCCGGTGAGTACAAGGATCTTGGTAACATCACGACATTGCAGGATCCGGCGGTGGTCGATCAGATCATTAGCGAGCACAAGCGGATGCCGAAGTGACGAGGAACGCGTTGCTTGCCGCAGGGGTTTTACCTCCCGGCGAGAGGCATTCATAGCGCAAATGCCTCATCAATTTATAATAGGACAAGGTCAGTGTGTTTTCACTGGCCTTTTTCTTTGGCAAGGGGATTGCATTTCCAACCGGCAAGTGTAAAGAGTTGTCTTTCATCACATAGAGATCCAAGAGACTGGAAATGACTGCGGAGCAGGCGTTCTGCGCCGGTGAGCGATTTTTAACTCGATACTCTATAAGCATTTGTTTGCGCATGAGCACAGCATCTTGATTTGCTGGTCCAAATTCCTGCTACCGCCAGCCCGATCTGAAGCTAAGTTAATCACCCCTTGAATACGCACAGTTTACGGTCCCAAAACCGGCTTAACCGGTATGTGCCGCAGGTGGCAAAGGGCGGGCAGATTTTGCCTAATAGTTCGAGCATTCCTTGACTTTTACCTAAAACAACGTTACTTTCGAACGTACCAACCCCCATGCTAAACCAAGCAATAGGAAACAGCTATGAGAGTCAGAAAACGGTCTTTTCTTTGGGTCGCGGCGATACTGCTGCTGGTCTGTTTGGCGTCCGCTTTTGCCAGCGGCGTAAGCGAAGCAGATATTGCACGGATCAAAGCCAAGGCAGTGTCAGGACAGACGTTCACCAATGCGGACATCGCCCTGGCCAAGCAAATCAACGCGACGACCGACAGTCGCATTGATCTCGAACAGGCGCTGAACCCGAGTTCGCGTCTGATGCACAACCCGCTCGACAATCAGGGCGGCCCGGATGGATTCGGTTACGCTTTTAACGACAACGTAGCACCGGATACCGCCACGTACAACTGGATCGAACTGTGCGGCGACCCCAATGCCACAGACGGTCCTACGGGCGATGACGCCACGGCCCCCGCTACCATTGGTTTCACCTTTTCGTTTTACGGAACGAACTACACGACGTGCAATGTCACCACGAACGGTCTGATCACGTTCGGTGGCACCAACACCGCTTTCTCCGCTTCAGATCCGGCAACGACAACAGCGACCTATCCGTATATAGCGCCGTTCTGGGCAGACATGAATACCGGTGACGCGCAGGGCACGGGCGGTGGTTGCAACAGCGACGGCACGGCTCCCTGGATCCGCTGGAAGACTGTGGGCACGGGTGCTGATCAGCACTTTGTGGTGGAATGGCGCCGGATGCCGGAATATAACGGCACGGCTAACCTGTTCAGCTTTGAAGCGATTCTCTATCCCAGTGGCAAGATCAAGGTTCAGTATCACGCGACCGATTGGGTCATGCCGACCCTTGCCGGCCGCAACTGGGCTTGTGGTTTGGACGGCCTCGGTGCCACGGACGGCGCGCGCTACTGGTTCCACAATAACGTCGACAATTCGGACCTCGGCTTCGTTCCTGCGGCCGGTCGCGTTATCTGGTTTGCACTGCCCACAGGCGTTCCGAATCCTGTCACCAATTTGCAGGGTTCCGTCGCCGGCAGCGACGTAACGCTGACGTGGGTTGATCCGAACCATGACACCAACGGCAACCCCTTGACTCCGGACAGCATTCTGATTTTCCGCAACGGTGTTCTGCCTGCGCAGCAGATCGGCCATGTGGGCCCCGGCGTTCAGACCTTTACGGCCACCGCTCAGCCGGATGGCCATATCACCTATTTTGTCCGCGCGAAGGCCGGCACCTATATGAGCGCCCCGGCGAGCGTTGCTGTGGCGGTGGGCGAGACCCCGTGGCGTGAGACCGGTTACGACTGGGTGGACATCACCACGGTCGGCACCATCGCCGCACAGGCTGACGACATCAACACCGGCCCCTATGATCTCGGCTTCACCTTCAACTATTACGATACGCCTTTCACGCAGATCCGCGTCTGCTCCAACGGCTACATCACCTTCGGTGATGCGACCGTTACCCTTAGCCCGCCCTGCCCGCCAAACGCCGGTGTGCCGAACGGCGTGGTCTACGGCTTTGCCAGAGACCTCTTTCCCACTGCAGGCCAGTGCAAGTATTACGCAGATGCCGCCAATCAGCGCTTCATCGTGAGCTGGGACAATTGCCCGGCTTTCGGCGGCAGCCCCTTCTACAATTTCCAGATCATCCTGACGAGCAGCGGCAGCATCACCATGAACTACGGCGCGATGGGCAACACCTCGGGCGTCGTGGGTCTGGAGAATCTGGACGGCAGCGACGGTTTTGGCCTGTGGTGCAGCACCACCGGTGAGTTCACGCCCGGCGGCAACAATGCCGTTCAGTTCTGGGGCGGCCCGCTGGTATATGCGACGGTCACGGGACATGTGACGCTGGATGGCGGCAATGGCGACGTGACGGCTGTCGCGGTTCGTGCCAACGGCGCGGGCACCCCGTCCGTTCACCCGGCCGCGAACGGTGATTATACGCTGTCGAATGTGCAGATCGGCAACAACCGCCGCGTCACGGCGACCCTCGCCGGTTACATTGACGGATCGACGGTGTTCAACCTCGACGAGAGCGGCCATACCGGCGCCAACCTGACGCTGCGCCGCACCAATCCGCCGGCTCCGACCAACTTGACCAGCAGCGTCCTGACGGTTGCCCGCAAGGACAGCCTCCATTGGGACGTCTCGACGGATCTTCTGGTAGATGCGTACAAAGTGTACCGCAGACTGCAGGGCGAAACGACGTGGAACCTCCGTCAGACCGTTACCGGCCGCACAACTCAGTGGGTGCGTGATACGCTGGAAACCGACGGCGTGTACCAGTTCGTGATCACGGCCATTGACAACGGCGTCACCAATCCGCCGGTCGAGTCCGACTATTCCAACATGGTGACGAATCCATTTGGCCATCTTCCTCCGATCATGCTGTCGGCCAATGGCAATTTCGACAACAAGATTCAGCTTGCGTGGCGCGCTCCGGGTTCCCCGCCGGAATCCGAACTGCTGTATGACGACGGCACCGATGAAGGCGGCGGTATTGGTTTCAACCAAGGTTTCCCGGCCGCATGGTTTGTGTCGCATTTCCAGACCACGAGTGGCCCGGCGACGATTTCGCGGATTGACGCGTTCTTCACCGGTATCGCCGTTGATGGCAACGCCATCCAGCTCGCCGTCTTTGCGGACGCCGGCAACGGCACGCCGTCCACGACCCCGCTGGGCTTGACGGATGCGACTCAGACCGCTCCGTTCGACGTTTTCACCAGTTACACGCTGGCGTCGCCGGTCACGGTACCGAGCGGCTCGTTCTTTGTCGGCGTTCGTCAGATGACAGCGACCCGCGTTGAGATCGGCGGCGACAATACGACGCCGTATATCAACAACACCTTCTATTACACGACGGACGGTACCGCGTGGAATACGTGGGAAAGCATCCCGCTGCTTTACATTCCGATGATCCGTTGCTATGCTTCCGGCGCATTCGGCGGCCTGGCAGAACTTTCCCCGTCGCCGGCGGTTACGACCCCGACGACCTCGGCTTTCTCAGCCGTTCTCGAATCCAAGACGGTAAAGGCCCTTAAGGGCACCGCTTCCGTAGCCTTGGCCGCCAACAAGAGTGGCAAGGTTGACGTTCGCGCTGCCATGCCGACCAGTGCCCGCCCGATGAGCCCCTGGGCAATCGCGCAGCACCGTTTGGCCAGCGTGGCCCCGCACAGCCCGATCGTCTACGCTTCCGGCTCCGCCGGACGTCACGGTCATTCGCTGGATGACGTGATTCGCTATGTCATCTTCCGCGATGGCACGGCCCGCGACTCGGTTGCAGGCACGATTCTGACGTACGACGATATCGTTGGCTCGGCGAATGAGAACCATCCGTACAGCTATGCCGTCGCCGCCCGTTGGGATGATGGCGTTCTGTCCGCTCAGTCCAACGTGGTGACCAACGCCCGCTGCAACATGGCTCCGGCAACCCCGGGCAATGTTGGCCTGGCGGTGCTTGGTGAGACGCAGATGAGCATTACGTGGGCCGATCCGACGACCAATGCGGACGGCACTCCTTGCGTTGACCTGGCCGGCATCCGCGTTTATCGCGACGGCACGCTGATCACGGCGACTCCGGTTGCCCCGGGCGTGCATTCGTACACGGACACTCCGCCGGATCCGCGCCAGATGTACACGTGGTCGGTGAAAGCCATTGACGAAGTGCCGAACGAGAGCGCCGGTGCAGATACGGCCGGTTTTGTGAACTCCCCGTACCGTACGGTGGAATACAACTGGATCGACATTTCGACCGTTGGCACCAACACCGGCATTGCCGGTGATGACATAAGTGCCGGCCCGTTCGATCTGGGCTTCAACTTCCCGTACTTCGGACAGACCTACAACACGATCAACGTCTGCTCGAACGGCTTCGCGTCGTTCAACAGCACGTCGACAACCTTTACCAACCAGCATGTTCCGCAAGCCGGCAACCCGACGCTGGGCCTGTATCCGTTCTGGGACGACCTCAACCTGTCCTCGGCCGGCCAGTGCCTGTACTACTCGGATGCCAGCAACCAGCGTTTTGTTATCGCATGGCTGGGCGTTCCCATGTATTCCGGCGGCGCTCTCGTGACCTTTGAACTCGTGCTGGATCCCAGCGGTGGTGTGATGTATCAGTGGCAGACGACTGCCGGTGATGCTTCCGTGACCGTGGGTCTGGAAAACGGCGACAATACCGCTGGCTTCGAACTCTGCTACAACGGCACGGGTCCGATCTGCCCGACCGATGGCGGCGCCGTTCAGTTCTGGGGCGGTCCGCGTCAGGCCATTCAGGGTGTCGTTCGTCACGCCGGCACTCCTCCCACCGCGCTTGCCGGCGCATGGGTGCGTGCGGGTAATGACTCGACACAGACCGATGGTCAGGGCGCTTACAACCTGCCCGTGGCCCCCGGCACCTATACCGTGTCCTTCCGTCACGCGACACATTGTGACACTGCCCGCGCCAATATCGTGGTCGAGCAGAACGTCAATACGACCCTCAACATGTCGATGCGTTCCGCCGTTGGCTCTGTCAGCGCCACCTCGTTGACCTTCGTGGCTCATCAGAATGAGACCGTTCCGCAGACCTTCACGATCACGAACGCCGGCACAGGCGCTTGCCCGATGACCTTCCAGGTCCTCGACAGTGTGACCTGGCTCAGCAGCAATCCGGCAACCGGCACGGTAGATCCGGGACAGACTGTGACGATCACTGTCACGGCGGCTCCGGGCACTATTGCACCGGGCGACCGCCACACCACAATGCGTGTGGTTGCCAGCGCACCGGGCAGCCCGTTCCTGATCAACGTTGACATGACCGTTCTGAACGTTGAGGCAATCCCCGGCCTGCTGCCGACGGTATTTGCCTTGCATGCCAACTATCCGAATCCCTTCAACCCGACCACCCTGCTGCCCTTCGATGTGCCGCAGAACAGTCAGGTGAACATCGTCGTCTACAACGTCATGGGTCAGGAAGTAGTCACGCTGGTCAACGGCAAGTATGCCGCGGGCCGCTATCAGGCTACGTTCAATGCCGAAAATCTTCCCTCGGGTCTTTACCTTGTGAAGATGACCGCCGGAAACTACACGGCCATGAACAAGATGATGCTGCTGAAGTAAGGATGAAGGATGAAGGCGGAAGGATGAGGGGCAAACCGAATCCTGACGCTTTAAACCTCGATGAATGCATGCAGGGGCGGCCAAGTTGGCCGCCCCTGCTGTGTTTGGGCGATTTCATCCGACAGGTTGACCAAAGCGCCACGGCTTCCGGGGTCGCAAAAGAGAAGGGCGCACGGTTGTGCGCCCTTCGGACAAGCTGTCAATGGTCCTCCATATTGAATGAGGCGTGCGCTATTTCAGAAGCACCATCTTAATCAATTGAGGCTGCTGGGCTCCGACAAGCTGCGCAAAATAAACTCCCGAAGGCAGGCCGGTGCCGTCGAAGTTCACTTCGTGTGCGCCTGCATCGAACACGCCGGAAGCCAGCGTGGCAACGGTCCGTCCGGAGACGTCAAATACGTTCAGCGTAATGTGGCTCTGCTCGGACAGGTCAAACGCAATGCGCGTGCTGGGGTTGAAGGGATTGGGATAGTTGCCCAGCAGACGGAACCCGGCGGGGACCTGGGCCGCAGGCGTGCCATGCGCCACGGTGATCAGTTGCAGTTCATGCGTGCCGCCATTGATATCTTCAGAAATCAGGCGGTAGGCATACATCATACCATCCTGCGCGGTCTGGTCGACAAACGAATAGCTGGTTTCGGATGTGCTCTGTCCCTGGCCGCTGACCTGACCGATAAAGTCCCACTCTTCGCTGTCCTGAATCTGACGTTCCACGCGGAAGCGGCTGTTGTCTGTCTCCGAGGCGGTGCTCCACGCAAGGTGAACGCCATCCGACGCGTCGGCGCCGGTAAAGGAGAGCAGTTCCACCGGCAGACGGTCGTCGCCGCAGAAGACGGAGAGTTCATAGGAGGTTCCCGCGTCAGTCCGGCTGTCCACGATGATCCAGTATTGCCCGGAGGGCAGGCGCAAATTCAGATTATGGGCATTGTAGGCGATGCAGGCATTCTGATTGCAACTGGTCAGCACAAAGACGCCGAGAGCATGCTGGGAGTCACCCTGCCAGTTGAGGCGGATCCAGAGGGAATCTCCGCCGTGGTTGATCCGGTAAACGTGGGCCTTGCCATTCCAATTCGTACTGCCCGTGCAGGAATAGCGGTAGATGTCGTCATGTCCGCGCACGGTGCTCGAATCTATGACGTCTCCGCATTGCAGAATTCGCGGCGTGCACCACGCGTGAGCGGTCTGAACCTGAAAGCCAGCAATGGCCAGAATGATCATGAGAGAAAAGAAGCGTAGGGTTGTCTTCATAAGTCGTTCATCCTTGAGTGTATGGATAGGTTGTTCGTCTTCCGGGCCTAATATACGGTGAGATTACCCCTTCTCGCCACCCATCCGGCTGTGGGGACATGTCATAGACTCTGTTCTGTGGACATGCGGTGCTTTCGAACTTCTAACTGCGGGTACTGCGGTTGGATACCGCTGCCAAGCCCATGTTTGAGATCGGCAGCATTATGGCGGAATGTGCGGGACACTCGATAATTTTCCGGGTCAACTGGGATATGCCTCCAGCCACAGGGTGGTCACCAGTATAGTATCGGTTTCTAAACCTTGACGTCGGCAAATACGTATAAGTCTATAGAGAGTAGAAGGATATGCCGAAGCCCCGGAACGCTCTTGCGGGCAGTGTCTTGCTTTTCAAGCATGGATTCCTTTTATTGATTCGTTGCCGTTTATCCACCGAGTTCATACCCGAGGATTATTCGCCGAGTGTCTGTCCTCCGAGAAACCGTTGCCACGTTGTTCCGCTATAGCGGATTGCCGTCGCTGATCCGCGCACTGCTGGTGCGGGACCGGGCGACGATTATCTTCTACCACGACCCCCAGCCGGAGGTCGTGGAGCGGCATTTGCAATATCTGGCAAAGCACTACCGCTTTGAGACGCTGGACCGTGTGGTGGATGCTATCCGGCGCAAGGATTGGACAGGAATCCGGCGGCACTCGCTGGTGGTGACGATTGATGACGGGCACCGGGGCAATGCGCGCCTGGGCGAACTGTTTGCCCGGTACGGGGTGCGGCCTACGATTTATCTGTGCAGCCAGATTGTAGGCACGGAGCGGCAATTCTGGTTCCGGCTTCCGGGAGTGCGTGCCGGCGAATCGAAGCCGCTGCCCAACGCGAAGCGCCTGGCGGAACTGAAGCGCCGCTTCGATTGGGATCCGCTGACGGTGAATGCCGGTCAGCGCCACGCGTTGAGCCTGGATGAGCTGAAGCAGTTGCAGCCGCACGTGGATTTTGGTTCGCATACACGCTTCCACCCAATCCTGACCACGTGCAGTGACGCCGAGAGTCGTGAAGAGATCGCGCTCTCCAAACAGGAAATTGAAGCCATGCTCGGCAGTGAGTGCCGGCACTTCAGTTATCCCAACGGGGATTACACCGTGCGCGAGGCGAATTTTGCCCGCGAAGCTGGATATGTGTCGGCACGCACAGTGGATTTGGGATGGAACGGGCCGGACACGGATCCGTACCGCTTGAAGATGACCGGAGTGTCGGACGACGCGTCGGTGAGTGTGCTGGCCTGTCAGGTGGTGGGTTTTCCCACCTATTTCGGAAGGCTGATGAAAGGCTGTGTGCGCGGCGGGCATCCGGTGACGCGGCCCATCGCAACACCATAGCAGAAAGTTCAGACAGTTTTGCGGATAGTCATTACCACGACCCTCAACGACAACCTGTTCTACGCCAAGCTGGTGCCGCTTCTGCGTTCCCGGCCGGATATTGAACTGATTGTCGTCACGGACCGGCAGGGGCCTGCCTACGAAGGCGTGCGCTGGGTCTGGCCGCAAGGGATGGTAGCGAAGTTCGGGCGGCTGGGCGGACGGTTGCTGCTGCTGATCAAAGAGATCTTCCATCCCCGCACGCGGCTGGTGATGGCCTACAATCTGGTGCCTCACGGCATGTTTGCCACGGCACTGGCGAAGTTGCGGCGGCGGCCTGTGTTTCTGCACTTCATCGCAGGTGCAGCTGAGGTTCACTTTGCGCACAACCCGAAGATCAGCCACAACCGCATCATCTTTCGCAGCAAGCATCCGGAGCGCATCGAACGCTGGGCCAACCGCACGGCGCACAAGGTGGATAAGATCTTCGTGCCGGGACACATGACCGCAGATTTTCTGCTGCAGCACAGTTTTCCCGCATCGCAGATTGAGTTTCTGCACAGCACCGTAGATCCGGCCATCTACTACTATGGACAGGAGCAGCGCGATCTCGATGTGACCGTGGTGGCGCAGATTCTCGAGAACAAGCGTCCGATCTACACGCTGGAAGCTCTGGCAGAAATCAAGCGGCAGCGGCCGGAGGCAAACTTCTGCTGGCTGGGCGACGGGCCCATGCATGATGAATTCGCCGCCGCAGTGGAGCGATTGGGGCTGAAGGATTCCCTGACGTGGACGATCACCAACGATGTCGCGCCGTATTACCGCCGCTCCAAGGTGTTCATGCTGTGTTCGATGAGTGAAGGATTGTCTCTCGGCTGCATGGAGGCCATGGGCTGCGGTGTGGTGCCGGTGACGTCAGACGTAGGAGATATGCGCGAGGTGGTGAGGCCGGAGGAAACGGGACAACCCGTTGCGGTGGATTCGCCATCCCAAGCCTTTGCCGATGCGGCGCTGCGCTTCCTGAATGACGAAACGTTGTGGAAGAAGTATTCTGAGAATTCGGCGCGACTGATTGAAGCGGAGCACAGCTTTCCCTCCGCCATCAGCGCCTGGCGGAAACTGCTTGAGCCGCTGGACCGGTAAATTGCAAATGAGATTCCATACAAAACGGGTCAGCCATTGGGCTGACCCGTTCTTATTTCGATAGTCCATCTTCTAATCCAGTGGACAGGCCATGGTGCTGAACAGTCCGTTTTCCGCCTGGCGGGAATCCAGACGGGTATGCTGTACGATGATCGGAATATCGGATTCGATCAGGCACGCGTAATCGGTGTCGGTGGGCACGGGTTCGGGGTCGGTGAGGTTATTGAAGCGTGTGTGGAGCGTGCGCTTCCCGGAGACCGTAAGCCTGTAGGGCCCCGCCGGATTGCGGTCTTTGAAATAGAGCGTGAGCGTGACATGCGCGTCGCGTTCCGAGGTATTCAGAATACACACGGCCTCATGACTGAGCATCTGCGGAGTGGGGCCATTGCTCCAGCCCGGAATGTAGCCGTCGGCAATTGCCCACACCTTGTGTCCCAAAGCGCGGTGTTCCATAAGCAGCCTCCCCTACTTCTGCTGTTCCACAGCCACGCCGTGCACGTACACCAGTTCCCCGCCCAGCCATCCGGAGAGCCCCAGCAGCAGCACTCCGAGAATGCTGAGGATGAAAGGCAGCCCGTGCGTCAGCGGGTTTCTCATGCGCAGGGAAAAATCAATGATGAAGATCACCACGATAGTCAGATTGATGACCATGTGCCAGGTGGCCAGATTCTTCACGCGGGGCTGCGACAGTGAAAGATAATCGATGAAGCCGGGCATGGCGGCGACGAGCGCGCCGATAATGCCGCCGCCCATCGTGTAATAGGCGACAAGACTCCAGGCGTCATTTCCCGACGCGAGAAAGACAATATCCGACACGAAGGAGAAAACCCACAGACCGATGGGAAAAGCGATCAGCATCGGGTGCAAAGGGTGCTTGGCAATACTGGCGGGACTGGCCATAACAGATTCCTTTCCGTTACACGGATATGAACTTCAGTGCGCGGCCTCGGTCTTGGCGAGGCGCTCCTGTTTTACAAATGCCCGGTAGAGCAGCTCCGCCGTATGCAGCCCCGGCGGCCCGTCCCTTCCTGAATCTGGCTGCGGCAACTGAATCCGTCCGCCACCAGATAGGTGGTGCGCGGCGCCTCCTCTATGGCGGGAAGCAGATGCTCCTTGGCGATCTTCATCGACAGGTCATAGTGGCGGGTCTCCAATCCGAAGGAACCCGCCATGCCGCAGCAGCCGGGCTGCGGCTCTTCGATCTCGAGCCCCATTTTGCGCAACATGTGCCGTGCGTCGTCCACGTTCAAGGAGGCCTTCTGATGGCAATGGCCATGAAAGATTGCTTTGCCTCCAAGCTGCGGCACCCGCAGGCCCTTCTGCTCCACGAACTCGCTGAGCAGAAAGGTGCTGTCCTTCAAGCGGCGTCCGTCTTCGTTTTGCGGCAGCAGATTGCGAACGTCATCGCGGAAGACCGTGGCCGTGCTGGGCTCGAGCACAATCATCGGCAGGCCGTGAGCAATGAACGGATGCAGAATGTTCAGAGTCTGGCGGATCTTCTTCTTGGCGAGATTCAACATGCCGTAGTGAATCAGCGGGCGAATCGCGCCGACGGGTTCGCTCGGCACCAGCACGCGGTATCCCCAGCGCTCGAGTACACGCTGCGCCGCCTTCAGGCTGTTGGGCGTAAAGCAGTCGTTAAACACATCGGGATAAAGCACCACCGCGCGGCCATTCATCACCGGCGAGCGATGGGCGCGATGCCAGTGGCTGAAGGTCTCGCGCGCGAATTTCGGAATGGGACGATGCGGCGAAATTCCCGCTAAGGCCTTTGCAATCGGCTGCAACGCCGGCGTCTGGGTGAGAAAATTGGCCAGTTCGGGAACGATGGCTCCGAGGTGCGCCCAATAGCCGATAAGCCCCATGGAATAGTGTTCGCGCGGGCGCAGCCGTCCTTCATAGTAGTGAGACAGGAATTCGGCCTTATACGTGGCCATGTCCACATTGACCGGGCACTCCTTCTTGCAGCCCATGCAGGCAAGGCATAGATCAAGAGTCTTTAGCACGTCGTCGCTCTTCCAACCGTCCGTAATCTCCTCGCCGCGCATCATTTCGAAGAGCGCCCGCGCACGGCCACGTGTGGTATGCTCTTCCTCCCGCGTGGCCACAAAACTGGGACACATGAAGGCATCATGCGTGCGGCGGCAGTCTCCCACACCCACGCAGCGCAGCACGGCCCGGGCAAAGCTGCCCTGATCATCGGGATACTGGAAGTGGGTATCGCCCACCTTGGGATTAAACTGCGGACCGAGCCGCAGATTCTGGTCGGGACGGTAGGCATCGATGACCTTGCCCGGATTCATCTTCCACTCCGGATCCCAGATGGATTTGTATTCCCGGAAAGCATCCATTAACTCCGGGCCGTACATCTTGGGCAGGAAGATCGCTTTGGACTGGCCGTCGCCGTGCTCCGCGCTGAAAGATCCACCGTAGCGGACGACAAGACTTGAGGCCTCATCGAGAAACCCCGTCCACTTACGGATACCTTCCTGCGTGAAAAGGTCAAACGAAATCCGGCAATGAATGCAGCCGCCGCCGAAATGTCCATAGAGTGACGAAGAATAGTTGTACTTATTCAGCAGCGCGCGGAAATCCCTCAGATAATCGCCGATGCGATCCGGCGGCACCGCGGCATCTTCCCAGCCTTCCCACGCCAGCGGCATGTCGGGCACATTGGCCGTGGCGCCGAGGCCGGACTCGCGCACTTTCCAGAGCTTGGTCTCCTGCGCGGGGTCGTCAAACATTCGCATCTGGGGCGGATGGGGCACATGGCTAAGCATCCGCATGGCATTCTGCGCCGCCTCCCTCGCCTGCTGCCGGGTCTCGCCGCCGAATTCCACCAACAGCCAGCCTTTGCCTTCGGGCAGCAGCTTGATGTCGCCGGGGTGCATGCCCTTCTTGCGCATGTACTCAATGAGAACGTCGTCCATCCCTTCCAGACCAATGGGGCGGTACTGAAGAATTTCCATCACATGATCGCCGGCGGTGTAGACATCCGGATAGCCCAGCACCAGCAACGCTCGGCCCGGAGGGCTGTACACCAGCCTCACCGTGGCCTCGAGAATCATCACGCAGGTGCTCTCGCTTCCCACCAAAGCTTGAGCCACGTGAAAGCCGTTTTCCGGCAAAAGATTATCGAGATTGTAACCGGAAACCCGGCGGGGAATCTTCGGATAGCGCTCGCGGATCAACGGAGCATAGCGCGACCGCAGATTGTTCAGCTTGCGATAGATGTCCGCCTTGCGCCCACCTTCAGCGAGGATCCGCGAATATTCCGCGTCACCGGTCACGCCAACACGGGTGCGCAGGCCATCATAGGTTAGAATCTCCAATTCAATCACGTTGTCCGCTGTGCGGCCTGCCATCACCGAATGTACGCCGCAGGAGTCATTGCCGATCATCCCGCCAAAGGTGCAATGGGTGTGCGTAGCCGGATCCGGGCCGTACGTCAAATGATAGGGATTCTCGGCCAACTCGCGCAGGTCATCGAGAATCGTCCCCGGCTCCACGCGCGCATAGCGTGCCTCCGGCGCGATTTCCAGAATACGGTTCAGATACTTGGAAAAGTCGATCACGATGGCCGTGTTACAGGTCTGTCCGCAGAGTCCGGTTCCGCCGCCGCGAGACACGATGGGCGCACCGTGGTGCCGGCAGGCGGCGACGGCGGCTTCCACGGCTTCCTTACTGCGGGGAATCACCACGCCGATGGGAATCTGCCGGTAGTTGGAGGCATCGGTGCTGTAGACGGCTTTGCTGGCCAGGTCGAAGCGGACTTCACCGTCCACAGTCGAGCGCAACTCCTTCTCGAGCGCCTCAACATTCACATCCACCACACTGGGTCGGACGGCCTTACGAATCGCGGTAATGGTCATAGAAGGATTCGCCTCCGCTGGGTTCATGATCGACGCGCATGAGAACACATCAGGCGGAGCACAGCGCTACGGCTTCCAGAGAAGCCGTGATGCCGCAGCGTGTGGTTCCGCCTGTTATCATCGGGGCCGGTTCTACGTCTAACGTGTGAATTCGGTATCGATCAATTCCTTGGCCGTCTGTGTCAGCACTCCTCTGGCGTTGGGATCGCCCTTGTACATGGCGGACATAAAGCCCTTGGCCTGCTCGAAAGAGATATGCGGCGGGATCGGCGGCACGTCCGGATCACAGTGCGCGTCTATCAGCACCGGACGGTCGGCGCTGAGCGCGTCATCCCATGCGTGACCGATCTTCTCCGGATTGTCCAGCATGATCCCGCCGAGTCCGAGGAGATTCGCGAACTGAGCATATGGAATCGGCATAATATCCTGCGACGCCGGGAATTTCGGATCGCCGCTCATGATCCGCTGCTCCCACGTCACCATATTCAGATCGTGGTTGTTCAGCACAAGCACAACGAGGCGCGGGTCCTTCCACTCTTTCCAGTATTTGGCAATCGATATCAGGCAGTTGATGCCTAGCATCTGCATGGCGCCGTCGCCCACCAAGGCAATGGCCACGCGGTCCGGATAGGCGAACTTGGCGGCCATAGCATACGGGACACCGGGGCACATCGTGGCCAGATTACCCGAAAGCGAGGCCATCATGCCGCGCCGAATCTTCAAGTCCCGCGCAAACCAACTGGCGGAGGTGCCGCTGTCACAGGTGAGAATGCAGTTGTCGGGAAGACGCGAAGAGAGTTCCCAGAAGAGGCGCTGCGGGTTGATGGGATTGGCGCTGTGGTGCGCGCGGGCCTCCATCACCTTCCACCACTCCGCCACCGTCTGCTCGATGTGATTCCGCCAGCTTCGGTCCACTTTACGATGCAGGAAAGGAATCAGCGCCCGCAAAGTCCGCGCACTGTCGCCTTGCAGATTTACCGTCATCGCAAACCGCGAACTGAGCTGCCGCGCCTTGATGTCGATCTGCACACCCTTGGCCTGGCCTTCCTTGGGCAAAAATTCCGAATAGGGAAAGCCGCTGCCGATCATGAACAGCGTATCGCAGGTGTTCATCATCTCCCAGCTTGGCTTGGTACCCAGCAGCCCAATAGACCCTGTGACATACGGCAGGCCATCCGGCAGTACGGCTTTGCCCAGCAGCGCTTTGGCGACTCCCGCACCGAGCAGATCCGCCACTTCCATCACCTCATCGGTCGCCTGCAATGCGCCTGCACCCACCAGCAAGGCCACCTTCTTGCCGGCATTGAGCACCTCGGCGGCGTCCTTCAAATCCTGCTCCTTGGGGATCTCCAACGGCTCCCGGTAGCCGATACCTGTGTAGACATTGCCGTGCTTGCGTTCGGGAGACTCTACCGCCTCCATCTCCTGCACGTCATTGGGAATGATAATGCAGGTCACCGTACGCTCGGCGCGCGCGATTCGCATGGCGCGATCCACGAGCTGTCGGATCTGCACCGGCGAACTCGCCATCTGAACATAGTGGTGCGCCACATCTTTAAAGAGCGAGAGTAGATCCACTTCCTGCTGATAATCCGCGCCCATGGCGGTAGTCGACTGCTGGCCGACAATGGCCACTACGGGCTGATGATCCATCTTGGCATCATACAGGCCGTTGAGCAGGTGAATGGCTCCGGGACCCGACGTGGCCATGCAGACGCCCACGCGTCCGGTGAACTTGGCATGAGCACAGGCTTGGAAGGCCGCCAACTCCTCATGACGCGACTGAATAAAACGGACCTTATTTTTGGCCCGATTCAGTGCGCCCATTAAACCGTTGATCCCGTCGCCGGGATAGCCATAAATAAGCCGCACCCCCCATTGATACAGGCGATGGACTAAGTAATCGCTGGCGGTTGTGGCCATGACAGTTGTCCTTTCTATCGTTCGTTCCGCACACGCGTTTTCTATGCTTTGCGCGGCGGGTACGGGCTATGAAATAATGAAATAGTTTTGGCAGAGGTTGTCAAGCAGAATCCGGGCAGGATAGGATTCTCTGAATCACTGTGCGGAGTTCGCATTGATCAAGTGGAGCGAAGTGAGATCGCGTGAAGAGCAGGGCCTGTAGCGCGTCCGTTCATGCCACTGCGGATGGAGAGGAATGATACTCGTCAAGTACCGTTGCTTACGCCGCGCTGCCTCCTGTATCTGTTTACCGAATGCTCAAGTGCCATGTTCCGCTCACGTGCTCGGCGCAAGTGAGACCATGAGAAACCGGGTTGAAACGTCAGCACGCCAAAAGAAAAGGCTCTTCGTCTGAAGAGCCTGTGAGATCAAGCAGGGTAGGAATCTTTGCTACGGGAGCCGTGCGGGCAAAATGCAACGGAAGCCGATAGTGGGAGACATATAGTCGGCGCGGTAACAGAATTCCGGAAGCTCTCCGGCGAAGCGGCGCGATGTGCAGTAGGCGCCGCCGAGAATCAACCGCCCGCCATCGGCAATCGAATCATTCACCCACTCCCACACGTTGCCGATCAGGTTGTAGGCCAAGGGGTGAGGGCCGTAGGTCGAAATCGGCACTGTGGGTTCGCCATGGCCACTGTGCGTGTCCTGCACGTTGGCGCTGGTATCCGCCGCCGTGTGCAGCACCAGAGTAAAGTGGCTGCGGTCCATCAGCCGGTACCCGTTTCCGCCGGGAAGAATGCGGCCAAAGGCATCGTATGCCGGCTGAAGTCCCGTCGACAGGCTGCGCCAGTTGCAAAAGGCCACGGCATCATTCCAGGAAACATTCACCGCAGGCAACGGATTGCTCGGCGACCAGTAATCCGGATGACCGGGGAAGGCAGGATCTTCCGGCAGTTCGCGGCCCGTAGCGCGGCAGTACTCCGCGAAGGACGCTGCGCTTGTTTCCAGCGCGTCACAGTAAAAACTGGAGCCGAGAGACGTGTCGGGAATGAACACCATGCCTTCATTCAGGCGCGGAATGTACTCGGATACCACATCCGAGATGGCCGTGACGCCATTGGTGGCGACGCTCCGCACGCGGTAGTAGCGGCGCTGACCGCGTGTGTTCAATGAATCGGCGTAGGTAAACTCGTGGCCTGTGAGCGTGGCGATGGCATCGAAATGCACACTGTCGGCGGAGCGTTCGACAACATATGTCGCGGTCAGAGAATCGGCGTCGCTCCAGATCAGATTCACCACCGGATCATGCACCGGATCGGTATGCAGATCCATCGCAGGGCGCAGAACGTAGTACGCCGACACCGGCGGAGAGTACATGCTCGTGTCCACGCCGCTCACCGCGCGCACGCGGTAGTAGGACCGCTGGGCATAGCGCAAACTGTTGTCGGTCCATTGCTGCGCGCCAAGGTCTGTACGGTACACATGAATGCCTTCGGTGGATCGCTTCTCGATATCGTACATGCAGGCCCACGGCAAGGTTGGCAGCCAGCTTACGATGACCGCATGGTCGCTCTCGTAGGTCAGTGTGACGTTTGCGGGCACGGAAATATCCATCAGAATGCTGTCTGCGGGCGAAGGCGGGCTGGTGTAGCGCACGCCCTCATAGCGCAGCCGGTAGAACTGACTGCCGGTGCCCACGCCGCCGTCGCTGAAGGCATGGCTGCCGCGTGGCATGTGCCCGACCACGGTATACATGCCGCCGATCTTCCGTTCCACCAGTACACGCACGGCGAGCACATTGGCGGTATCCATTTTGACTTCCACCGAATCCACCGCAATCCGCACCAGCTTGGGCCGTGGCGGCGCGGAGAGGGAAATGGTAACGCCCGCCTCGGGACCGAATTCCGAAATGTAGCGCGCGGCGGCAGGACGCAATCGGTACCACGCGGGGCTGTTGGGCACCAGTGTGCTGTCCGTGAAGCGCGTCTGGTGCGGTGCCAATACAACGACGATGGAAAACAGATCGTCCCCATCTGCGCGGCGTTCAAGATACAGCGTATCCGGATAACTGCGCCACGAAAGCCCCACCGCGCAATCGGAACGGATCTCGGTCTTCAACACCGGACCGCGCCGCACCGCCCGGCGGCGAGCGTAAGCGGTCCCGGCGGAAATGGCCTGCCCGGTCAACACCAGCAGCAGCACGGCTATAATAACGGCGCGGTTCACCGGGTATGCGACTCACGAAGGATACAGCGGAAACCGACAGAAGACAGGCGCTCGGCGCGATCCCGCAGCGCGCGGCTGTAGACGGTCATGTTCTGCGCAGTATCGAGGAAACTGCCGCCTTTCACCACCACCCACGTCTGCGGCTTGCTGTTCTGGGCCGATGAGGTCTCCTCACTCAAGGTCCACTCCGCCACGTTGCCCGCCAGATCGGAAAGTCCGGACGTCGTGATGCCCTGTGGAAAGGATCCCGCCGCCATGCGCCCGGGAAATCCGGTCACATTAAGACGGTTGCACTGCGTGCTGTCTTTCCACACGTACAGCGTGGTGTCCGTGCGCAACGCGCGTCCATCGAGCGCCGCGATCATCCATTCATCTTCGGTCGGCAGGCTCTTCCCCGCCCATTTGGCAAAGGCATAGGCCGCCATCCAGTCCACCCACGCCACGGGAAAACTCTCGCGGCCTGACTTGGCGCGGTACTGGCTGCGCGCGAGCAGCACGATGTCCATACGCGGATCGAAGAAGACGCTATTGGAGTCCGACGCGGAGAGGAATTGCGCGTATTCCTGGTTGCTCACTTCCGTCCGGTCCATGTAAAACCCCGCCGTAGTGCGCTTGGGGCCTTCCTTCTGCCGCTTGCGCCCCGCCGGATCGGGAAGCGACCACGTAATGTCGCGGCCTTCAATCCATGCCATGTTCGCCCGCGCGTCGAAAGCCGCCGGAGCGTTGGGGTTCACGAGCGGCGGAATGGCCTCGCCGGCTTTGGGGGATGTTCCGGAATCCGGAGAATCGGCAATGGCAGCCGATATGGAGATCAGCAGCAAAGGGAAAAGGAGGAAGCTACTTCGCCAGCGCATTGTGTTCCTCAGCATGGGTTGCGTTCAGCACGGTGGGTGACGAAACGGAAAAGGACCGGGCCACACGAAAGCCGACAGTGCTCATCGTGACATCCGGCGTGAGCCGCGCGCGATTGGCGGCACGCATGGTGGCGGCGGAATCGGCCCACGATCCTCCGCGCAGCACTTTATAGATTCCGGAAGTCGGGCCGCGCGGATTGGTATCGGCCATTGCGTGCTCGAAGTACGGCGCATACCAGTCATTGCACCACTCCCACACGTTGCCCGCCAGATCGTAGAAGCCGCTCGGCGATGCCGGATAGCTTTCCACCGGGCGTGGACCCGCAAGCGTGCGGAACGTGTCTTCCTTGCCCGGGGCGAAGGCGGCGCGGTCGGCGGTCGGCGCAGTGTCTCCCCACGGATAAACCCCTGCCAGCCCCGCCGCACGCTCCCACTCCGCCTCGGTGGGCAACCGCACTCCGTTCTCCGGGAGCAACGCCCCGCTACTGTCATAGCAGGGCCGCAGCCCCATGCGCCGCGAGAGAAAATTGCAGTAGCCCGCGGCGTTCCCCCACGTGACATTCAGCACCGGATATTCCGGGTAATGGCGCACGTATTCTCGAAGATGCGTAAACCCCGGATCTTCGGGCGGCGGTACCGAATCCAGCATGCAATACGCTAAATACTCGCGATTGGTGACCTCCGCTGCGGACAACATGTAGGACGGCAAATTCACCGGATGGCGGCCCGCTTCCGTATCCAGCGAGTCTCCCATCTCAAAGTCACCGCCGGGCACAAACACCCAGTTGACCAGCGGCGGATTGTGCGTGTAATCGAACGCCGGACCGGGCAGGCTCGAGTCGGCGGCATCGGTCGAGGAAAGGGCCAGCCGGTAATGCCGGTGCGGCTGCAAGCCATTGACCACGATCCAGCCGCGATCCGCACTACATTCGGTTCGGGGTTCGTATCCGCCCCAGGAATGCTCATTCACCAGCACCTGCACGCGCGTAATCGCCCCGTCCACACTCGTCCACCACACCAGTGCGCTTTCCCCGCTGAGCGCCTCTACGCCGGCAATGGCCGGCGCGCGCAGCAGGCCACGCGGCTCGCCTTCACAGCGAGCGCCGTGGGCTACAAGCAGCAGCGCACAGAGCAAGGCGAACAGACTATTGGGCATTCTTTGCCGCTCCCGCGGAATCCATCGGAATGAACACGGTGTCGCGGTAGGTTTTGTACACGTAAATCACATCGTACATGGTCGAATCGGTCACGAACGCCGTGTCCTGCTTGACGATCTGCAGCAGGTCGTAGTAGTGCAGCGTATCCGCCATGCCGGTTCCGGAAAGATCCCGGTACTTGAAAGAATCCGGCGCGAAGTTCCACAGCGCAATGTACGCCGTATTTTCGTCGCGGCGGAAGGTCCCTTCAATCACGGTGCCGTTGTAGTAGGCCTCCAAACCACGTACGATGAAGCTCAGCAGTCCGGCAAAGGGGCTGTGCTCCGTGCGCGCCTGCTGGGATAAGTCCGCCGAACGCGTAAAGGGCGTGGTGCGCTGCTGGAGATTGTAATGCCAGTTTTCCATCATCGTCTTCAGCGGCTCTTCCACGGTCATCAGCGAGAACACCTGCTTGGATGGATAGAGCACCAGCAAATCATTCTCCCCGAAGCCGTTGGCCATGGCGTCGATGATTTCCACCGAGTCGGTCGAGCCATCCTGAGTGATGGACTGCTGCTGTAGAAGCTGTTTGATCAGCGCCGGATCGGTGATGGTCGCGCTGTAGGCCATCGTCGGGCGGACGTGAACATCCTCCGCCGCGCACCAGGCCGCCAGCGCCAGCAATGCCAGAAACGGCAGAAGCCGTACCGCACGCCTCATGGCTTGGCCCCTCCGTTTCGCACCGCAGCCTGTAAAGCCTGGAAATAGTATTCCGTATGGGCGCGATCATTCTTGCGCCGGTAGGCCTCGCGCAACGTCTGATAGAGGCTGCCCCGGGTCTGCGGATCCAGCGTCTTCTCCAGATCCGGTTGCAATGCGGTCTCGCCGTACAGAATCGCCCGGTCCGGCTGATTCTTGCTCATGTCGGCCAGATAGCTGAGCGCCTGCGCCTGCTTCTGACTCGGCACCAGCGCCGCCTGATAGTAGTAGATGTACGCCCGTTCGCGGTCCTTGGTCTGGCTTTCGATTTCCCAGCCATAGGTCAGACAGCCACCGCCGTAATCGTCCAGCAACTCCAGCACCTTGGTGGATGCGGTCTTGCGCTGCGCGGACATGCGGGACACAAAAGACTCGCGTCCCTCATTCTTCAACAGGGAATCGAGGTTCGAGTTCATCTCCTGAAAGCCGTTCTGCACCAAAAGCTTGCGCATCCGCGACAGGCCGGATTCGTATTGATTCAAATAGGCGAAGTCAATGGTCGCCGCCCAGCGTTCCATCTGAAAGAGCGCCGTAGGATTGCTCAGAATCGGCAGCAGATCATTGATCACCTTGCGCGCCTGGTCCCACTCATTATTCTTGCGGTGTGCATCGAACTCCACCCAGAGCTTGGACGCCGCAATGTTGCCGTCATCCCAGCCCAGCCATTCCAATTGCCCTTCGGCGTACCGCTCTAACAGCGAGTCCTCTCCGGGACGGCACGCCAGCCGCAGCCGCCGCAGATCCACCAGCGCGGACTGAGCCAGGCCCAGTGACATCTCGAAGAAGCACTCCGCCTGTATCATCTTCAGCCAGTTGCCGTAATCCTTGGGAGCAAGCCCGGTGGGTTCTACCGAGGAGGAATCACCCGGCGTCAGCGGAGCCCACGTCAGCAGCGCGTCTTCGGCGCGGCGGTAGGTGAGCAGCGCCTGCAGCGTGTCGCCCTTCTCGGCCATCAGGCGGGCAATACGCGTCAATCCGCCGTAACGTTCGCCGTACAGATCCATATACTTCTGGCGGGCACTGATTTCGGCGTCCACCGCATTCAGCGAGCGGTGCAGGTCAATCAAATCTTCATAGGTGGTCAGCAATGCGTCGCGTGTGACCTGATCCCACGGATTGAGTTCCAGCGCCTGCTCGAACAGATCGCGAGCTTTCTCATAGTAGGCCGCCGCCACCTGCCGTTCTACTTCAGGAAACTTGGAGAGGGCCTCGGGTGTAAAGTCCTTCACGCGCTTATTGCCCAGCGCCTTGTCGCCCTTCACGGCAGCATCGTCGGCCTCGCGCGTAAGCTGCGCGCTGCGGGCGGTATCTGTGGCGGAGACCGGCTGCGGCGACTGCTTGCTCTTCAGAATCGCGTCCCGCAGCGGCTTGCCTTCCAACCGCAGCTTGCGTCCGTCTTCGTAGAGCCGCTGCGCCAGAGAGTCCTCCTGCCATCCCACCAGCACTTCCCGCGCGGCATACGTGGCGGCAACGGCCACGCCGCTGTCCACTCCGGCAGGGATCGTGACCTCCTTCAGCACCGCGGCTTTACGGGAGGACGATGCGGGAGATTTGCGGGGCATGGACCGCGAGGACGCGCAGCCAGTGAGAACGGCCAGCGCCAGTCCGAACAGCGCGATGCGCGCGATGGCTGCGCCGGAGGCGATCCGGTGCATTGCGAAGCTATGACTTTTCATGTACCCGTGCTCTTGACGTGATTCCACCAAGCCGTGAACACCGCCATCATCTGTTTGGCTTCCGGTCTACCCGGAGGCAACTGCTCAAGTTGTACCGTTGGATTGCGGGGATCGCCGCTCGCCGTTCCGTATTTGTAGACTTCGGATTCGCCTTTGGCGCCTTCATCCTGCAGAAGGGTTCCTTTGCCGCCACTAATCAGGAAGATGTTGAGCTGCGGCGGGCGGCTATTGCGCCCCAGCAGATACAGCGTGTAATGCCGCCCCTGCTCATCGTCGAACTCCGTCCATGTCACCACATCTCCGGAGCGCTGATTGAGAAGTTCAGGCTTCTGCATCGTCACCGGAATGGACTTGCGGTGATGCTCGATCCAATCCACGATGGGGCTGCGATCCGCCTTCGTGATAATCGCGCCTCGATTCGGACGAATGCTGACGACGTCGAATTCCTGCTTGGGAGCCGTCGTCGCACCGGGAGCCGCCGGCGCCGGAGCAAGGGCCAGCAATCCATTGCCGCCGCCATCTCCTCCGTCCCCATCACCAGAGCCACCGCCTGTCCCGCTTCCACGCCCCGAACCGCGCCCACGCCCGCTTCCGATCCCCGCCCCGATCCCTGCACCCGGGCCATCCACTCCGCCAATCCCGGTGCCGATTCCCGCGCCCTCGCCGAAATCATCGAGTCCGCCCGCGCCGGCGTCATCATTACCCAGACTCGGACGTCCATTGCTTCCGGCACCGCGCCGGCCTGCCGCACGCGAAGAGCGCGTAGAACTCGCCACGGGCGTCTCCACTTCGCCGGGCCGCGCCGTACGCATATGCGGGTCCATCACTTCAAAAGTGGAACCATCGTCGCTGCTCGGCGACAGGTAAGCAAAACGCTCCGCCCGCGAATAGGAGCGGCGCAAACCTCGTCCGGCAGGCGTTTCCTCTGCGGCGCCCCGGCCGCCACTCTCCCCGCCGTCCAAACCGGATTCTTTCTTCTTCTCGCGCGATTCCGGCGCGGCCTGCTCCATCTCCGAGCGGAAGGTATAATCCGCCCTTGGCACCACACGGATATTCCGGTCGGGAGTGTTATCGGCCTGCAACAGAAAAACAAGCCACGGAATCCCGATGCAGACGATGTGGACCAGTACACTGATGACCAGTCCCCGCATCAGGTTCGGCCCAACGTCCCGCTTCAGTTCAATAGAGCCGTAGCGCCCTTGCTGGAGTTGTTCGTAGAAATCTACCATCGTTCCGTTGCTGCTTCCGGATTGGCTGCTATGCAATGCAACACGTTTGACATCTGACGGCTCACTGCGGGACGACCCGGGTTGTATCGGACTTGGGTGTTTCGAAGGGCACGCGTTCCGAACCCACGATGAGGATATACTTGTCCGCGTCCACGTCGCCCACGCGCGAGCGGCGCGTGACGTCAATCGAGAGGGAGCGGGAGCGATGGATCACTTCAAACTTGCCACGGTCGCTGTAGGTCACCCGGCCATCTCCATCCACCGCCTTCAGCAAATAGTAGTACAGGCCCGGCGACACGATCTGACCCTTGGAATCTTGCCAGTTCCACGCCACGGAATCGGGCGGGGAACCTGTGCCGGAGAAGCCGCACACCGCCGCCTCCCGCGCACTGCGGATTTCCAGACTCCAGCGGTCCACCGCCGGTCCCTGAAACATCGGCACCAGATGGAAGATGGCCTGCTCCGGCTGCACGATGCGCTGCACGTCCTCACTGGCGGCAATCACCTTTTCCACGCTGTCGGCGCTGAGCGGCGCGGAGCTGGTGGTGAAAATCGGCACCGACGTCTGTACGGCAAGATGATCGCCTGTCAGCGCATTGACCAGCGCGTTGGCCCGCTTCTCCGTGCCGGGGAAGCTGATGACCTCCTGCCGCGCCCGGGACTTGCCGCCGCGCAATTGCTGCCCAATGTCTTCCAGAGCGCTGCGATAGTTGGTCGAGTAATAGCCGCGCGGACGCACCAGCGGATCACGCACCTTCAGCGGATTGAGTTCCTTCAGTGGCGTCGGATTCTGCGCGGCCTTCAAACTCCCCAAATCTTCGGGGAACACCAGCGCCAGACTCCGGTTCGAAATCCCGTTCTCCACATTGCGGCGCACATGCAGTTTCATCACGTTCGCCGAGTCCGTGTTGGCATAGACATAATACATCGCCGAGGGCGGCGCACCGAGCGGCCGCACCTCCGTATGAATCGCCGGCAGCGCGGGAATAAACGGCATGGCGGGCAGCGGCGGCAGGCGGTTGAAATCGAATACAAAGCCGAAGCGGTGCGTCCCCAGCGACGCGACGTTAATCGTGGTTGTCGGGTAGGAATAGCGGTAGTTCACATACAGGGCTTCATACAGCGGAATTTCCGCCTCGATCTGCGCCGCGCTGGCGTCGGATGCCGCGCGCAGCGATGCCCGCCCGACGGGAATATCGATTCCGCCGCCCGTGTATTTGAACAGGCGGTTGGCGGCGTCTCCCGACGCCGGGAGCGAGTAATGCGCCAGCGGCAGGGAAGTGACGGCCGACGTGGCATTGAAACCGCGCAGATGCCATTTCAGGCCCAATGATGCCATCATCGACTGGCGAAACAGCTCACTGCCCAAAGCCAAATCCGGCTGATTGAGATGCTCGATAGAGAAACCCAAAATCATCCCCCGGTACGGCTCCACGGTCATGCCGAGGCCCAGAGACATGCTCGTCTTGTTGGTGCCGCCGGCGAACACCGGATCGCGCTCATCGAACATCACAAACGCGGAGCGGTCGAAGCCCCGCGTGAATACATCGATGTTGGCCCCGGCGGAAATCGGGCCATACACCCGCCGCCCATAGGACACACGGAAGTCATTCTGCGTATAGAGGCCGACCTTCATGAACTGTGCCGCCACCGCCGCGCCGCGGATTTGCCACGGCAAATGATAGCTGATCAGTCCGCTGCGGATCGAAAACAATCCGCCGGCCACTCCCACGTGATGCGAGGTCATGGCCAGCACAAGCCGGTCCTTGATGTACGCGTTGAGCGCCGGATTTGCAAAGCCGGACTCCAGCATCGCCGGATCCGCCGGATTGCCCGAGTACATATTCTGCGCGAAGCCGCTGGACGCAAGCAGGCCGATGGCCAGGCAGAGCAAGATGAACGGATATGTTTTCATGGTCACCTTGCGACGTAGATAATGCCGGATGTAATTTTCTTGTCGCCGTTCTGGAAGGTGTACAGATATGCGCCGGGCGGACACTCCTTGCCGTACCGGTCGCGCCCCAGCCAGACAATGGAGTTGGACCGGAAACTGCGCTCCGTGGATACCAGGCGGCCATCCAGCGAGAAGATGGTCACCACGGGCCACTTGTACGTGTTGTCCCCGAAGGCGAAGTGCAGCGTATCATTGTATCCGTCGCCGTTCGGCGTGAAGGGCAACGGATAGACGTGGAACGGTTCACACTCTACCTCCATCGAACGCCGCGTGATGTCATTGGCCGGGTTCGCGTCCCACCCCGGCGGTGCGACCACCTGCAGTTCGAACTCGTGCGTGTTGCACGTGTCCGGCGCCCAGGAGAAGGATTGCGTGGCGGAGGCATGCGCACCCAAGCCGTGGAACGGCAGCGCCGCCACGGTGCGCGTCAGCCCCGCCGCATGCACCTTCAGCACCGCGATGAACGTCGTATCCATCGACACGCCGTTGCGCTCCTCCACCGTGACTTCAATCGGCATGTCATCGTTCTTGTGCACCCGCGGAGGCACGACAATATTGCCGGCGGCAAGGTCGGGACAACGCACCGGGATAGACACCGCGCGCCAGTTGTCGGTAGAATCCAGATCGGGACCCCAGCAAATAACCTGGACACTGACGATATGCGCCCCGCACACATTCAGGAAGTACGTATAGGATTCAGTAACCACCGCGCCGGCGGCCAGAGATTCATAATCACGCGAGAGCAGGATCCGCACCGCCCCCGGCATGGAATCCTTGAGGATCACCGTAAACGGCGTCGGCACCGGGACGCCTAACTGCTCCCGAAACGAGTAGCTGATCAGCACCGGGTTGTTGCGTTCCACGGACGCCGGCGTCGATCGCAGGTCCGTAACCTGCAAATTGGGGAAACGATCATGCACGATGATCACTACCCGCGCCGTGTCTCCCAGCCACGGATGATCGCGCTCATGGGCAATCACCTGCACCACATACGTCCCCGCCGCATCGAAATCCGGACGCCACGTGAGCGAATACAAACCCGGCACCACGCCAAAGGTGTCCTGCGCCGAAGCGGGCCTGCCCACGGAATACACGTCGAAGGCTTCGTTCTCTTCGTCCCAGACCCGTACGGAGGCCGACACAAACTCGCCTTCGTTCACGTTAATCGTCGTGTCTCCCGGAATACAGACCGGCGCGTCGTCCACGTCATTCACATGAACGGACCAGGAGGTATCTATCGTACGGCCCGGGAACTGGAAGTCCCACGCGCGGAAGAAAAGCGTGCAATTTTCCCCGGAAAGCGGCAGCCCATGATTCACGTGGTAAATCAGATCGAAAGCGCCGCCGACCCAGCCCTCCGCAAAGGTGGCGGGATCGGTCACAAAATGGCTTCTTTCGGGCGTGACTCCGAGATACTGGACGCGAACCGAATCCTGTCCCGGCAAGCTGTTGGGGTCGGATATCCGGATGCGGACAGTGTCCCGGTCACCTTCAAAGGGTGAGATATTCGGAAAGACGAACTGCGGCAGGGAATTTCGGATCACTCGCGCGCGGAAACAGCAGGACACCGTATCGCGCACCAGCCGGTTGCGCGGACCGAACCAGTCCGACTGATAAAAGGTGCTGTCGTAAATGGTGATGCATTCCCGCACCGACCCTTCCACCGAAGGCGCGGTAAATCGTACTGCCGTCGTCGTGGTGCTGACACTGTGCGCCTGCACCGAATCCACCGGCGGACCGATCAGCGAGAAGCGGTCAAGCAGCGCCGTGTTGTAGGCGACATGCAGCGGGTAATTGCCGCTGTTCGCCAGCGGGAAAGTGACCGTGGTGATGCCCGTAGGTTCCAGCGTGCCGAAATCGATGTCAAAGCTGTGGGCCTGCCCGCTGGGCGGAACAGTCTCCAGCACAGAGCGTCCGCCCACACCCGTCAACATCAGCGTATCGCCCGATGCTCCGCTGCCGCCAGCAAAAAAGATTTGAGCTTCCTGCGGGCCGTAGAAAATCGAATCCCGCGGCGTAAAGCCAAAGGTCAAGCCCACACTTGTGCCGGGCAGCAAGGTGTCGGGAAACGCGGGAGAGATGAAACTGAAGACGCTGTCCGGAAACGGAATGTCTACCCCCGTGATGATCTCCGGATAAGGCCGCATATTCACATACGAGTAGCCAAACGTGCGAGTGGCGCCGGTAATCGGCGTCAGTCCGAAATCCACCGTAGGATGTTCAACCGTAACCGGAGTATAGAGGTAGACGATCTTCTCATCGCCCACGGAGTTGTCGCCGTTATCCATGAAGAACAGATCCAGATCGCCGTCGAGGTCCAGATCGAACATCAGGCTGGATACCGGATTTTGCAGCGATCCAATCTGTTCGAGGGGATTGAGCTGGTCATCGTAGGCTTGCGCAACGAGTCCCACCGCGGGATCCTGCCGGATGATGATCCAGTCCTTATCCGGAAAGTCGTACAGATTGTCAAAGGACCCGAGCGTAATTTGCAGCGGATACCCGGGAATGGTGACGCTGTTCGGCTCGGAGAAACTCGCCCCGCCGTTTCCGCAATAGCGGTTGATGAACGGCTCATCGTCCAGCACGTTCCGCCCGCCGTGCGGCGCAATCGAGTGCACACCGCGGCTCCATACTACTATGTCGGGCCGCTGCCGGTCGTCCGGACTGTTCCAGCACGGATACAAATTGTCGGCGATCACCCCATCCGGTCCGGCAGGCAGCGAATCGATGGCCGTCTGCACATTGAAGTTCAACGGATTGATGGACCAGTTTCGCAGCAACTGCACCGTCTTGTCGCCACGGCAGCTCACGATCACATCCAGCTTTCCATCCTGATCGAAATCGGCGATGTCCAGCATCGAAGGATCGAGGCCGATATACCAGTTGGATTCTTCGCTCGCGTTATCGAACAGGAAGCTGCCGTGGTTCCGCCGCACCGCCATGCGGCTGAAGTCGGGGTCGAAAAGCCGTCCAATGGCCACGATATCCGGCAGACCGTCGGCGTTCATATCCGCAAGCTTGAAATCGCTGGGGCCAACCATCTGAAAGGTGAGCACGATGGGCGCGCCGAACTGCAGCACTCCGCCGCCGGACGTATTCGGATAGATGCGGAGTGTATTCCGAATGGGGTCGCTGGCGACAAGGTCCGGCAGACCGTCGCCGTTCAGATCGGCCGCGCGCAGAATCCGCGGAGCATCGCACGCGGCGTGCCCGCCATCCGTCCACGTCAAGGTTGTGCCGTCAAAATACGGCGCCACGCCGCTGTTGCGAACCACGCCCAGCCGGTCGGTAAACAGAATGGCCAGATCCACCAGTCCGTCCCCGTCGAAATCCGAGGCCGCCATGGAGCGGGGATAATAGCCATATTGCAGGTTTCGCGTGTTGGGGCTGGAAAGGCTGGTCGCCATCGGCACCGCCACACTGAACGTAAAGGTGTAGGGGTGAATCACGTTCGTGCCGAACACCGAGACCGTCACGCGCTCTCCCACCATCCAGTAATGCTGCGGCACCACCAGCAATGTATCCCCGTGGACGCCGCGCCATCCTACCGGATAGCCTGCATTGGCCCCTTGAATAGAGACCGCGACAGTCGCTCCCGGCACGGCATCGAACCAGACGCGCAGGGTATCGCCCGTCACAAAATTTTCGGAATTCGCAGGGGGAAAGGTCCCCACCACATCCAGAGCCCAGGCACCGGGACCGAAGCTCAGACACAGCAGCAGCGTACACAGCAGCCTTTTCATTTGCCGTCTCTCCCTATCCTCTGCAAATCTCCCGGTGAAATGCCTGCCGAATCGAGCGCCGCACTGGTCCGGTTGCGCCCCGCGACGCGCGTGGCTTCGCGGAAAGCGACGTCCGCCTGCTTGCGGTCTCCCAGACAGCGGTAGCAGGCCCCCATCGCTTTGTAAAGGTCGGGGCTGCCCCCCTCCCCTTCCGCCGCGCGCTTGAAGCCCTGCAAGGCCCCTTCATAATCCCCTTCATTATAGAGGCACTCCGACATCATGACCAGCAGGCTCAACGAGTCCGCCGGCTTATTGTGGAAGGCAATCGCCAGATGCGATCGCGCCTCTTTCCACTCTTCGAGCTGGAAAAGTATGATGCCGATGTTGCGATGGATAATGATGGAATCCGGCGATAGTTCAAGGGCGTCGCGGTAGGCATTTACCGTCGCGTCGGCATGGCCGAGCTGCTGGCAGGCCTGAGTCCGCAGTTCAAGGACCGTCGTGTTCTTCGGCTCGCGCACCAGCAGGCTCTCGCAGGTCGCTACGCAAAGCTGGGGTTCGCCCATCTGGAAATAGATGAACGCCACGCGCTCCAAAAGCGCTGGATTGCTCTTCCACTGGGAACGCAGCCCTTCGAGATACGCCCGGGCGCTGGGGAAGTTCTTCAGCCGGATGGACACTGCGCCGGCCAGTCCGGCCACCCGCTGGCTGGTCTTGACCATCTGTGGCGTCATGTACTCGCGGATCGCCTGACTGTACACCAGGAGCTGGTTGAACAGCCGCGACGCTTCGGGATCGTTGCCATCATTGAAAGCCAGAATCCCGCTATTCAATTGTTCGATAAACGCCAGTTGCAGAAAGTGGTTGATCTCCCCGCGGAATTCGTCCGAGAGCGCCAAAGAGCGGTGCGCGGCATCGGCCAATCCGAGATAATCCTGCTGCAGGAGCCGGCACTCCGCCAGCAAAGCCCAGCCTTGGGCATCCGAAGGGCCGGTGGCTTCCAACTCCGTCTGAGCCCGTGTGAAGTCCTCGTGGCTGATGTACCGCTTCACTGCCGCATATTGAGTCGAGCCGCAACTGATTAACAGACCGCAGGCAAGACCCATGAGAATCAGGACCAATAGGTTGGTTTTCATCGCGGGAAACATCCAAAGTAGACGAGTACGTGGCTTATGAGGTTGGACCGCATCATCCACCAAAATCAGCATCTTCCATTGCAAAGTCAAGAGAAATGCAAATTATTATCCAATGGAGATGATCCACTCCACTTTAGAATCGACTTTAAATTTCAATACTTTATAATATGACAGTGAGCATATGATCACGCTCGACGCAGTCTACACTGCGCAAATGCCTCGAAAACGATGTTATTTTTGCATAGGTTGGCTTCAGAACCGGCCATGAACAAACGTACGGAGGCCGCCTCGCTCCTTGCCAAAGCACCGTCGCGCGGCAGGATAGAGCCCGCATTGCACCCTGCCCCTCCTGATCATCTCGACCTCAAAAAAGTACCCGTTGCCTTGACAGCCATGAATTTTCAATTCCGTGACATAACATCTTGACATGCTGGCGATGATCCCGTATCTTTGATTGCTTCGGAAATTCCTGCACGGTTTTGGCCGACCGTACCTACCCGCTTCCGAATCCACTCCGAGATCGCAGACGGCTTTGTTGGCCCTGCCTCAGCAGAGCAGCCCAAGCCGTTTCCGTTTGCTTTCGCCGCCAGAAACGTAACTGTCTCACATCTGTTGGAGGATTCTCATGGTCCGGCTCATAAGGTTGTCGCTCTGCGCCCTGTGCATGATCTCCCTTTCTGCCTTGGCCGCTCCTGCCGTGCCCTTCGCCTTCGATCGGGCACACACTCCCGGCACCGGTGTGGCGCTGGACATTACCAAAATGTCCCCGGCTCACACGTCGATCTCGCTTCGGTCCCCCGCCGTGGTGACCGAAAACCAAGTAGTGGGGTATGAGAATTTTCAAGCGTTCTCCCTTCAGGGAGAACCGTTCATTCCCGCGGAAGGCCATCCCACCGTTCCGCAGGTCAGCCGATTCTACCAGATCCCCAACACGGGTGGCGTGGATCTGGTCATCAGCGACGCCGAGTATGACGTTGTGGACAATATCAATTCCCTGCCGTATCAAGGCGTTGAAGGGGATGTATCCCGTCTGGTGCGGGATCCGGACATTTACACCAAGGACGGCTGGTACCCGGCCAATGTAGCGATCATGACCGATCCCATGATCATGCGCGACTTCCGCGTCGTGCAGGTGACCTTGCATCCCGTGCAGGTCAATCCGGTCACGCATCAGGCGCGCATCTATCGCAACATCAGCGTGGACGTGGTCGCCAATAACCAGCCCGGCATCCGTGAATTGACGCACCCGCACCGCATCTCCGGCTCCTGGGTGCCGATCTACCGCAACGCAATCTCCAATCTCGATGACAGTGCCTTAGATGACGCCACCACGACTCCCGGTAGGTATCTGATCGTCACCAGCACCAGTTCGCAGATTCGCAACTTTGCCGACAGCCTCGCCGAGTGGAAGACCCGCAAAGGGTTCAAAGTTCAGATCGCCGCTCTGTCGGACGTCTCCTCGCCACAGACGGTGAAGAACGCCATCCTGGCAGCCTATAATGATAATACCGCCGGCCCGCTCGAATATGTGGCGCTGATGGGTGATCCCGACTGGTCGGGCGTTGGCATTCCCGGAGACTTCAGCAACTTCGACCACTTCTATGCCGACCTGACCGGCGATGATCTTGAAGAAGTTGCCGTGGGCCGTCTGAGCGGCGGCAGCACATCCGCCATGGCCACCATTCACGCCAAGATTTTGGGGTACGAGCGCAATCCGCACATGGAAAGCTCCCCCGGCGTGGCCGATACCATGTGGTTCCACAAGGCCTATTTTCAGGCCAGCACCGCCTTCCAATGCGCCAGTAACTATACCCTGATGCAGTGGGCGGCCGGACAATTCCGCCTCTACACCGGCGTGGACAGCTCCGTGGTGCAACAGGTTAGCGGCTTCGACCGCAGCGCAGCCGTCACGCGCTTCAATCAGGGCATCTCCTTCTTCTTCTGGCGCGGCTCGATGCAGGAAGTCGACCCCGGTCTGGGTGAGGCTACGCAATCCGGCTGGCGGTTGCCCATAACGATGACCGTCACCTGCAGTGCAGGCAATTACCAAGGGTCCAACGGCATGGCTGAAGCTCTGCTGACCGCGGGAACCACATCGAATCCCAAGGGCGGCATCTGCGGCATCGGCCCCTCCACCGGCGGCACGCATCATCCCGAGAACGTCACCATGTCCGGCGGCTTCATGTACGGCGCCGTCAATGCCGGAATGGAGCATCTCGGCGACGCCTATGTCGGCGCCAAAACCTGGCTCGCTCTCACTTTCGGCGACTTCCAGTCCGAATGGTACCTTTTCACCCGCTACAACAACCTGTTCGGCGATCCTGGCCTGTCCATGTGGACCGACGTGCCGAAAATCCTCAATGTCACGCACCCTACGTCTCTGAATGTCGGTGCGCGCCGCGTGGAAATTACGGTTCAGCGCCAAGGCGATGATCAGCCCGTGCAGAATGCGCTGGTCTGCCTGTGGAAACGCGGCTCGGATTCTACGTGGGTGGTCGGCAATACCGACGCTGCCGGCCACATCGTGTTGCCCGTGTCCGTAAATGCATCCGGCAGCATGTACCTGACCGTAACCAAGCAGAATCACAAACCCTACCTGTTTACCATTCCCTGCAACAACGTAGACTGCATGCCCATGCTCAGCCACTACACGGTGGACGATGATAACACCGGCGGCACGCAGGGAAATAACGACGGCGTGGTGAACGCGGGCGAGACCATCGATCTTCCGATTCACATTCGCAACTTCGGCACAACGGCCACGGCCACCGGCATCTCAGCCACGATGACCAGCACCAATCCCCATGTCACCGTGGTCAACGGCACCACGACCTACGCCGACATCGCCCCCGGTGATTCGGTTGTCGGCGCGCAGCCGTTCCGGATTCACATGGCACCCACTACTCCGAATCACGACGTGGTGCAGTTGACGTTGACCATTACCAGCAACGCCGCGCAGAGTTCGGGTGTGCTCGAACTTAGCTGCGTTGCCGGAGACCTCGAATTCCAGCGCAGCCAGTTTGTCGACGGCGCGTTCGGACCCGGCGCGACGCGCAACCTGTCGATTACGGTCAAGAATAACAGTCTGGTTCCGCTCACCGGCGTAACGGGCCACCTGCAGTCCTTCAGCCCCTTCGTCACGCTGAACACCGTCGATGCCGCTTACGGGGCCATCGGTGCCGGGGCACGCGATTCCAACCTCACCAGCCCGTTCGTGGTCTCCGCCAATCCCATGGCTTTCCGTGGACATCAGGCTCCCATGCTGCTGGTGTTGACCGGAGACAACGGTTTTGTGGACAGCACGCAGTTCGTCATCAGCGTCGGCACGGCCACCACCACCGATCCCAGCGGACCGGATGCCGGAGGTTACTTCGCCTATGACAACACGGATGTCTCCTACGAGCTGCACCCGACTTTCAGCTACGTCGATCTCGCGAGCCATCAGGGCATCAATCTGAACATCGATGATTCCGGCGAAAAGACCAGTACCAGTCAGGTCTGGTCTACTTACCGGCTGCTGCCCTTCCCGGTCAAATTCTATGGCCGCACTTACGATACGCTCACGATCTGTTCCAATGGCTGGTGCGCCTTTGGCAATCAGGCGTGGTACGACATCGCCCGCAACTATCCGATTCCTGCCATGCAGGCTCCCGAGGCCATGATCGCTCCGTACTGGGATGATCTGGTAACCTCCGGTTCGAGCCTCGGTGTGTGGGTGCGCCATGACCCGGACAGTGGCCGCTATGTGATCCAGTGGAAGGCCACCAACGCCGGTTCGCCTGCGGTCGGGTTGGACTTTGAAGTCGTTCTCTACGATTCTGTCGCGCGGCCCACGATGGATGGCAACAACCATATTCTCGTGCAGTACAATCACGCCGCCATGAGTCTGAACATCACTCAGGACAATGAGCGGCCCGGCTGCACCATCGGCATTCAGGCTCCCCGCGGCATGGTCGGCCTCCCCATCGCCTATTGTGACTGGACCAACCCGAGCATGGCCACCATTCAGGATGGCCGCGCCATCCTGTTTACCACCGACGCCCGCGTACTGTTCGGCCAGGTGGATGGCCACGTGCTCGATGCCGCCACCAATCAACCTCTCGCGGGTGTCCACGTCGCCACCGACCGGTATGGCTTCCAGGGAGTCACCGACGCCACGGGCCATTATCATCTCACCAACGTGATGATCGGCAACTATCGCCTTATTGCCAGCAAGTACCGCTTCAACACCGATACCGTCGCCAACGTGCTGGTCTCCCTGGACAGCACCACGGTGGTAGACTATTCCCTGCACCATCCCGAAATAACACTCTCGACGGAAGCCGTCGTGGACACCGCCGTAGACGACGCCATACAGGCAACGTTCAACATCGTGAACAACGGCAACGGTCTGCTTGACTACACGACCCGCCTGTTCTACGCCGGAGACGAGAACACCACCCCGTGGGATTCCGTGGGCTCGGTCGATGTGACTACCGGCACGAATGACCATTTGCTGTGGGGGTGTGAATTCTGGCGTGACCAGTGGTGGGCAAGCGGCGCCGCTGCGATGGACGGCCACGGCATGCTCTATCGCTTCAATCGCGATGGCTCTCCGGCAGGATCGATCCCCCAGCCGTCCACCACGCCGCTCGGCTGGTTTGACATGGCCACGGACGGGAACTTGCTCTATGGTTCGGACAGCCGCGCAATTTACGGCATCAATGCCCAGGGTGAGGTGATGGACACCATCCCCAGCCCGCTCAATCCGTCCCGCGCCATCGCCTACGATCCGCGCCTTGATCTGTTCTGGGTAGCCGACTACTCCTCTGACATCTACGCTATCGACCGCTCCGGCACGCAGATCGCCCGCGTTCCCAACAACGGCGCGAGTGCCCTGTCCATCACCGGGCTTGCGTGGAACGCCGACGATCCCAACGGCTACAAGCTCTACATCTTCAGCCGTGATCCCAACCAGGCCCCCACGCGAATCCGCGTCACCCGCATGTTGCCTGTTCAGCCCTTCACGCGGGAGACGGCAACCGATCTGGCCGGACTCCCCGGCGATCAAGCCGGTGGCTGCACGGTGACGTCGAACTGGAACAATTCGCTGGTCGTGTTCGGCGCGCTTCTCCACAACGGTTCTGCCGGCGACCGCATCGGCATCTACGAAACCGCCTTCAACAGTTCGTGGATCTCGCTGTCTCCGGCTACGGGTACGGTCGGCGGCGGCCAGTCACAGCAGATGACCGTCAACCTGAATCCCACCATTTTGCGCACCGCCAATTACACTGTAATGGCGCACATCAGCAGCACGGTTTGTGATACGCTGATGCGGTTGCCGATCACCTTCGTGGTTCGCCATACGCCCACGGATGTCAAACCGCAGCCGCCGCAGAGCATCCCCACGCAGTTCGCGCTTCAGCAAAACTATCCCAATCCCTTCAACCCCACGACGCAAATCCGCTTCGATCTGCCGCAGGCTCAGCACGTGCGACTCCGCATCTTTAACGCCTTGGGACAGCTCGTCGCAACTCTTGTAGATGAGACTCGCGATGCGGGTTCATACACCATTACATGGGATGCGCGCAACGTCTCCACCGGCCTGTATCTCTACCAGATCAAGGCCGGCAATTTCGTCGAAACACGCAAGATGCTCCTGATGAAATAGCGCCGCGCCCTCAACACCGCCGCCGCGCGGGGTGTCCTTACCTCGCGCGCCACAAACCTCTGACTTCACCTGTATCACGCTGACAAGAGCGGGCTCCTTATTCGGGAGCCCGCTTTCTACATTACCGCCACCGCATCACGTGCCTCTCGCAGCATCCGCGTGTTGATATACTAAGAGCCACTCACGCCCGTCACCGCAATCTTTTATCTTAGCGCAAGGCTTGATTCTGCCGCTGGCTCTGCCTTTATTACGTCCACTATCGATTCAAATTCATAAAGGACCCTATCCGTGAAGATTGTAACAAAGTTAGCGGTATTTGCCGTTCTCTTATCGGCCTGCTCTATCCCTGCGCTGGCCCTGCCTACTGAAGAACTCCCCGCCAGCCTGAACAGCTATCTGCGCGCGCACTACGGCTCCATCGAGCGCAGTCCGATTCCCACCGGCATTCTCTACGATCTTGCTTTGCCGCTCTCAAAAATCGAATCCTTGAACGGCAGAAGCACGTCGCGCGCGGTCACTCTCGAACAATGGCTCCAGGCAGCCTTCGAATTGCGTCATGCCTCGCTGACCGAAAGCACTCTGCCGGAGCATACGGTCTTCCGCGACATGGGCCGACAGGCCAACCGCGATCACGTCTATCCGCTCGCCATTCTGAACTTCCGTTACAATCGCATCAAGGACGGCATTCCTGCCGACAGCGCCTTGCATATGGATAAGCAGGGCGTCATCTCCATTGAGGAAGCCGCCTTCACCGAGCAGCGTGCCTTTGCGGCTACGGCTCTGCACACGGAAACCTACCGTGGCTCTGCGGTCCGCTTTCGCATGGACCTGAACACCCTCTATTTTTCCAATGATCCTCATCCTCTCAAGTCCGTGCAGATAGATTTCGACGATGGCGCGGGCTTCCGCGCTGTCCCGCGCTCCGGCGACGTCCTTGTCCATTACTCCACTACGGGCGCCAAGACCATCCGCCTCCGCGCCCTGCAAACTGATAATCTGCCGCTGCAAGCCCAGTTCAATTTTCAGGTGATCACCCTCACCGCTCCCTCTCCGTCGGCCACGTGGACCTTACAGGCGGCAATCCCTTACAACAGCCACTACACCACCGGTGAAGCCTATCTCTACCTTGCTGCGGGACATGATTCCCTGATCCGCCCCGTGGTCGTTTCGGAAGGTTTCGATCTGTCCAACAACATGAACTGGGATGAACTCTATGCCCTGCTGAACCAGCAAAACCTCCTCGAGACCATGCGCACGATGGGTTACGATGCCGTGGTGCTGAACTACACCGATGCCACCACCTACATCGAAGGCAATGCCTATCTGCTCGAAGCCCTGCTTGAGCAGGTGCAGCAGGCCATTGATCCTTCCCGCACGTACCCGCTGATCGGTCCCAGCATGGGCGGGCTTACCACCCGCTTTGCGCTGGATGACATGGAAACCAACTCCCGGCCCCATCGTGTCCGCACCTTAATCAATTTCGATTCCCCCAATCGTGGCGCCAATATTCCGTTGGGCGTTCAATACTGGGTGGATTTTTTCGCCGGCCAGTCTTCCAGCGCCGCCTTTTTGCGCGACGCGCTGAATTCCCCTGCCGCCCGCGAAATGCTCATCGCCCATTTCACCAGCCCGCCCTCCAATGTGGCCGGAAGCGATCCCCTTCGCGCCACTCTGCTGAGCGATTTTGCATCGGTCGGCAACTACCCCACTCAGCCCCGCAAGGTCGCCATCTGTAACGGCAGCGGCAATGCTCTGGGCACAGATTTCAGCCCCGGTGCACAGATCATCCGCTATGAATACAATAGCCTGTTTATTACTCTTACCGGCAATGTCTGGGCGCTGAACAACGCCGCCTCGCAGCAGGTCTTCAACGGCCGTATTCGAGTCTTCCCCATCATGAACACCACCGAATCCGTCACCGTTCAGCCCACCTGGCCGTGGGACAACGCGCCCGGCGGACAGCGCAATACCATGTACCAGATGGACACCACCGCGGCACCCTATGGCGACATCGTAGCCCTGCATTCGTCGCACTGCTTCATCCCCACCATCAGCGCGCTCGATGTCAATGTGCAGGATCCGTTCTTCAACGTCTCCACCGCGCAAGACCTCTACAGCCTCACACCCTTCGATTCCCTCTATTTTCCCACGGAGAATCAGGACCATGTGACCATTACACCGCAGAACTTCTGGTGGCTGCTCAATGAAATCGTCGATTCGCTTCCCGCACCCGTGGTCGTGATTTCCACCGACAGCAGTTCTGTGCGCCTGAACTGGACGCCCGCGCCGGGAGCCCAATCCTACCGCATTTACTCGTCGACTGATTTCCACATGTGGCCTTCTCAGTTCGCTTCGACTGCCGATACCCTCTGGGTCGACCCCGACACCTCAGCCGCGCTAAAGTTCTATCGGGTGGAAGCCACCATTGCCCCGGCAGGCCTGTTCTCTTCGGCGGCAACCGTGGCCAAACCGGTCTCTATTGCGCGCCGGTGAGGCCTTACTTAACTCGTTCTGTGCGCGAATCCTCCCCGCGAAGGGAGGATTCGCTGCTCATGAGCTTGGCAAACGGCATTTTTGATTAGTTAACTGTAACATAATCAATCTAAAACAAGATGCTGTCCATTGTCCCTTCGAGCGATAGGACCTTTCCCGCTCCGACTCCAACATCCTGCCTGTCAGAGTGGAAGCCGCTCGAGTTCCTCCGGCGAGGGGCATTTTGCCTTGCCATTGCTGAGAATGCGCCGTATATTGCAGCTTTCGTTTTCCCCTCCCCGCACCTCGATTGCCGCCTTCGAAAGGCCTTGCCATGAACCTGCGCCGCTTCCCCCTTTACGCCGTGGTTGCGCTCTGCTTTCTGATCGTGCTTGATGCTTCCGCGCGGGATTCCGCCGTGCGCGTCATGACCTACAACATCCGCTACGACAACCCCGCGGACAGCCTCGACAACTGGAAATACCGCAAAAACTTCGTGGTCTCCACTGTCCGCTATCATGCGCCGGACGTTTTCGGAATTCAGGAAGGCCTGATCAGTCAGGTGCACGATCTATCCGCCGCGCTCCGTGGCTTCCGCTGGTGCGGCAAGGGGCGCGATGACGGTGCCGAAGCCGGTGAATTCTCCGCCATCTTCTACGATGCCACTCGCTTTGTCTTGCTGAAGGACAGCACCTTCTGGCTCTCTCCCACTCCCGATAAGCCTTCCAAAGGCTGGGATGCCGCGCTGAATCGCATCGTCACCTGGGCCAAATTGCAGGACAAGCAGACGCGCCGCGTCTTTTTTGTCTTCAATACCCATTTCGACCACATGGGCGTTACAGCCCGGGAAGAAAGCGCGAAACTGCTTTTGCGGCAAATCCGCCACATTGCCAAGGACAAGCCCGCCGTCGTTACCGGGGACTTCAATTCCACCGATACGGAGGCTCCCTATGCTGCGCTTACCGCAAAAGACAGCAGCAAAGCCATTCATCTGGCCGATGCCTTGACCATCTGTGAGTCCCCGCATCACGGCCCGCTGAAGACCTTCAGCGGGTTTGACGTTCACAAGGGTCTGATCGGTGACCGCATTGATTTCGTCTTTGTCAGCGATGGCGTGCGCGTCATCCGCCATGCTACGCTGGCCGATTTCAAAAGCGATGAACGCTTCCCGTCGGATCATCTCCCCGTCATCGCCGAAATCGCTCTCCCCTAACTCTGAGGATGCACCCTATGACTGACGTCGTTGTTGGAATGGACATCGGCGGGACCAATACCAAGATCGGTCTCGTCGCCCATGATGGCCAGTGTCTTGCCCAGGCCGATCTGTCCACCACCGATTATCCGGATGTCAATAAGTATGTAGCGGCTGTGCGCACCGAGATCGACCGTATGATCTCCGCAAGCAAAACGCCCGTTGCCCTCACCGGCATCGGCATTGGCGCGCCTAACGGCAACTACTATCACGGCACCATCGAGCATGCGCCCAATCTGGTGTGGAAAGGGATTGTGCCCCTCGCCGATATGTTCCGCACGTTCTACCCGGTTCCGGTTGCTCTGACCAATGACGCCAACGCGGCGGCCATCGGCGAGATGCTCTTCGGCGGCGCGAAGGACATGCGCAACTTCATCGTCATCACGCTCGGCACGGGTGTCGGCAGCGGCATCGTCGTCAACGGCGAACTGCTGTACGGTCATGATGGTTTTGCCGGAGAGATCGGCCACACCATCTTCGATCCGCAAGGCCGCGATTGTGGCTGCGGCCGCCACGGCTGCCTCGAAACCTACGCCTCCGCAGGCGGCATTGTACGCACTGTCTTCGAACTGCTCGCTAATTCGCGCGAAGCGTCCGAGCTGCGCGATATTCCCTTCGATACCATGACTTCCAAGATGGTCGCCGAGGCCGCGCAGCGCGGAGATACCATCGCGCTCCAGGCCTTCGACCGCACCGGCTACATTCTCGGCCTCAAGCTCGCCGATTCCGTGGCGCACCTGAGCCCTGAAGCCATCTTCCTCTTCGGCGGACTGGCCAAGGCAGGCGACCTCATCTTCAAGCCCACTCACAGGTACATGGAAGAGAACATGCTGGCGATCTTCAAGAACAAGGTCAAACTGCTGCCTTCGGGTCTCACTCATGGCAACGTCGCCATTCTTGGAGCCGCCGCGCTCATCTACAAGGAACTGAACAAGGCATGAGAACATTCCTGTTACTGGCTGTAGTGCTCGGCCTGGCCCTCTCCGCCTGCGCCCAAGCGCCCAAAGGCTACATCTGCTACCGCGCAACAAACCCGGTGACCATCGACGGCAAGCTTGATGACGCCGCCTGGAAGAGCGCTCCTTGGACCGACAACTTTGTAGACATTGAAGGCAGCAAGAAACCTGCGCCGCGCTTCCAGACTCATGCAAAGATGCTGTGGGATGATCAGAATTTCTACATTGCCGCGACCCTTGAGGAACCGCAGGTCTGGGCCACGATTGCCAAGCGCGACGATGTTATCTTTCATGATAATGATTTCGAAGTCTTTATGGACCCCAACGGCGACAATTTCGAATACGGTGAATTCGAGATCAATGCCTTGAACACCGGCTGGGATCTTTTTCTGAACAAACCCTATAAGGATAACGGTCACGCCGACGATTCGTGGAACATCGACGGCATCAAAACCGCAGTTTTCGTAAACGGCACCCTGAACAATCCCGCAGACACCGACAGCGGCTGGAGTGTGGAAATCGCCATGCCGTGGGCATCGCTTCAGAGGATCAGCCACACCGCCAAGCCTCCCCAGCCTGCCGAGCAGTGGCGCATCAATTTCTCCCGCGTGGAATGGCTGACCACCATCGTCAACGGCGCCTGCAAAAAGGTGGAAGGCAAGCCGGAAGACAACTGGGTCTGGTCGCCGCAAGCCGTCATCAACATGCACCGTCCGGAAATGTGGGGCCTTGTCCAATTTTCCACTCGCGCTCCCGGCGCCGATTCCCTGCGTGCCGATCCCTTCGCCGACGCGCGCCGCGTACTGCACGAACTCTACTATGTCGAGAAAGAGTACTATGACCGGCATCAGGTCTGGGCCACGCAGTCACCCGTCCCCGCAGGATCCCCGCTTCCCCGCGTCGCGGCTACCGACAGTGGTTTCACCATTACCCTCGACGTCGGCAGCGCCCAGGCCCACATCCGTCAGGACTCCTATTTCTGGATCGACTCCACCAAGTCCCGCTAATTCCATTCCCGCCACACTACAGGACATCGCATGGAAAAGAAAGGCTATAAATCCGCATTCGGGATTGTTACGACACTGTTTTTCATGTGGGGCTTTCTCACATGCCTGAATGATATTCTCGTGCCGCATCTGAAAGCGGTCTTCGATCTGAACTACACGCGGGTGATGCTGATTCAGTTCACCTTCTTCGCCGCGTATTTCATCATGTCCATCCCTGCGGGCAAGGTCATTGCCCGCCTCGGCTATCAGAAGGGCGTGGTGGTCGGACTGGCCACGGGCGGTATCGGCGCGCTTATGTTCTATCCCGCCGCCGGAATGATGTCTTATCCGCTCTTTTTGACCGCGCTCTTCGTGCTGGCTACGGGAATCACGGTTCTGCAGGTCGCTGCCAATCCCTATGCGGCGGTGCTGGGAAAGCCCGAAACCGCCTCCAGCCGTCTGAATCTGGCACAAGCTGTTAATTCCTTGGGGCACACCACTGCGCCCCTGATCGGCGGGTTGCTGATCCTCGGCACTACGCTCACCGCCGCACAGGTCGCCGCGCTTCCCGCCGCCGAGCAGCACGCCGCCAAACTGGCCAAGGCCGCTTCGGTGCAGATGCCCTATCTCTGGCTTGCCGGCGCCCTCTTCCTGCTCGCCGTGGTGATGGGTCTGATCAAGCTTCCCGTCATTGACGCGGTCGAGAATCACAACACCAAGAGCGCCAAACTGCGCGACGCCCTCAAATATCGCCATCTGCGCCTCGCCGCCCTCGGTATCTTCCTCTATGTCGGCGCGGAAGTCTCCATCGGCAGCTTTCTGGTGAACTTCTTCGGTCAGCCGGAGATTGCCGGTCTCGTCGAAGCCACCGCCGCCGGTTTTGTCTCCTACTATTGGGGCAGCGCCATGGTGGGTCGCTTCATCGGTTCGGCCCTCCTGCAAAAACTGAAGCCCCGTCAAGTCCTTGCCGTTGCTGCTACGGTTGCTTCGCTTTTGGTGTTCACCACTATTTTCATCTCCGGCTCCGCGGCCATGTTCACCATTCTGGCTGTGGGCTTCTTCAATTCCGTGATGTTCCCCATCATCTTCACCTTGGGCATTGAGGACCTCGGCAACCTTACCAGCCAGGGTTCGAGCATTCTGGTCATGGCCATTGTCGGCGGCGCCATCATTCCCGTGTTGCAGGGCGCTCTCGCGGACAGTATCGGCATCCATCATGCCTTCATTCTTCCCGCCCTCTGCTACCTGTACATCATCTACTATGCGGTCAAAGGTTCCCGGCATGTGCAACGTTCCGCCACGGAACCCGCTACCGTCTCCGAAACTGTGGCCGCCTGAACGAGGATAACTTCGCCCATGAAACTCATTACCCTTCTTTTCCTTGTTTGCTGCTGCGCCTTCATGGCCGCAGCCCGAGATGATCTGCGGCCCGTAGATTATGTCAATCCCATGATCGGCACCAATGGCCACGGTCACACCTACCCCGGCGCGTCCTTGCCCTTCGGCATGGTGCAACTCAGTCCCGACGGTGGCACCTTCGGCTGGGACTGGTGCAGCGGCTATCACTATTCCGACACCACCCTCGTCGGCTTCAGCCACACACACCTCAGCGGCACAGGTTGCGCCGATCTGGGGGACATTCTCCTCACGCCTACCCTTGGCGAGCCCCGCATGGATTCGCTGATCCGCTGCAGGTTCTCCCATGACCAGGAGCATGCCAAGCCGGGTTTCTATGCGGTGAAGCTGCTTGATCACAACATTGATGTTGATCTGACGGCTACCAAGCGCGCGGGCTTTCATCGTTACACCTTCCCCAAAAGTGATTCCGCCTGCGTGGTGGTGGACGTGAACTACGGCAATGATGACACCCCGCTGGAACGCGGCATCACTCTCGAGGATTCGGTCACAGTTTCGGGCTACCGCACTTCTGCAGGCTGGGCGCGGGAACAGCACGTCTATTTTGTGGCGAAGTTCTCCAAGCCGTTCTTCGGCTCATGGATGTTGGGTAGGTTCGCTCCGGGGAAGGGAGAGCCCAGCAGGCCGACTCGCGAGGCCCTCTACTTCTCCACACGCGACGGCGCTCCCCTTTTGGTGAAGGTGGGCATTTCCGCCGTGTCGGTGGAAGGTGCGCGCAAGAATCTTGCGGCGGAAATTCCGAACTGGGACTTTGACGGCGTGAAACTGGCAGCAAATGACGCCTGGCAGAAGGAACTCGGCACCCTCGATGTCGAGAGCAAGAGTCAGGCGGACAAGGCGACCTTCTATACCGCCCTCTACCACACCATGCTCGCCCCTACGCTCTTCGATGACGTGGACGGCCAATATCGCGGCGGCGACGGCAAGGTCCATCAGGCTAAAGGCTTCGATAATTACTGCACATTCTCCTTGTGGGACACCTATCGCGCCGCGCACCCGCTCTACACTATCTTCCAACCGGACCGCGTCGCCGATTTCGTCAACTCCATGCTCGCCTTCTACCGGGACGGCGGCCTGCTTCCCGTCTGGCCCCTCACCGGCAATGAAACCTGGTGCATGATCGGCTACCATTCCATCCCCGTTATCGCCGATGCTTTTTTCAAAGGCTTCAAGGGTTTCGATCCCAAGGAGGCCTTCGACGCCATGAAGAAGAGCGCCACGCAAAACAAGCGCGGATTGGAATATTATAACCTCGTCACCCCGGCATCGCTGAGCGAGAAATTGACGCAGCTTCAGCGCGAGCAGGTCAACACTCTCGCCGCCGGGGAAAGCTCCCTGCCCGCAGGCACTCACATCCTCAAGGGCTGGGCAAAGACCCTATCCGGTGAGGAGATCTCCTATCATTCCTCCTATCCTTACGTTACACAGGCTCGCATTTCCCGCGCCACCACCGGCGGGATGGAGGTGAAGTGGGAAACGGAACCCGTGCCCGTATTCAAGCAAGCCACACCCGTCACCTTCATGTGGGCTGCCGGGGTGGCAACCGGAAAGGGCGGGCACGAGTTCCGGGTATACGTCAACAACAAGTACTGGCTGAGCTTCGGCACGGCACAAGACACTTCCCGAACTCAATGGACGGTGCGTGGTGATAATGGCGCCGAGCTAACGTTTGTGCCGCAACGCCGGGATCGGTACGATGACCTCTTTGGCAACATGTTCCTGACCGCCAATTCCCGAAGTTTCACTCCCGGCAAGCCTGTGACGCTGGTTGTAGTCGGCGAAAAGGGAAACAGTCCCGACTGGTACATGACGTTCGAGCATTCGGTCACCCAAGAAGTCCGGGTTGAGCCGGAGTACGCGCTCGCAGAAGAGAGCGGTAAGCCATACCAGTTTCTCAAGGTGATGGTCGAGCATTCCGCTCCACCTGTCGCGGCAACCGTCTCTCTGAACGGCAAGAGCATGCAGCAAGTCAACCTGAAAACCGGCCTCAACACCTTCGAACTGCCCATTGAAGCCGTCGCATCATCCACCCAAATGAAGGTGGCGGTGAACGCGGCGGGGAATATCGTCGAGAAGGACGTGACCGTACCCCCCGTCAAGCCCTACGGCTACATCCCCGCCGACAAAGAGCGCGAGTCCGTCTCCAAGGCTCTCGAATATGCCTATGATGACTGGTGCATCGCCCAAATGGCCAAGTCTCTCGGCAAGACCGGCGACTACGACCTCTTTTCCAAGCGCGCCCTCTACTACCGCAACCTCTACGATTCCACCAGCGGCTTCATGCGTGGCCGCAATTCCGACGGCAGTTGGGTTTCCCCCTTCAATCCCCGCTTCGGCACCGAAAAGCAGCCGCAGTACACCGAAGGCAATGCCTGGCAGTACAGTTGGTATGTGCCACAGGATGTTCCCGGACTGATCTCCCTCATGGGCGGCAAACAGAAGTTCTCGCAAAAACTCGATTCGCTGTTCCACCAGAGTCCGGTCGCCGAAGACGAAGGCGCGCCGCCGGATGTCACCGGCCTCGTCGGCCTCTACGCTCAGGGCAATGAGCCCAGCCACCACATCGCCTATCTTTATAATTTCGCCGGGCAGCCGTGGAAGACGCAGGAAATCGTGCACCGCATCTGCCGCGACTACTACACCGACAAACCCGACGGCCTCTGCGGCAATGAAGACTGCGGCCAGATGAGCGCGTGGTATGTCCTCAGCGCCATGGGCTTCTATCCGGTCAATCCCGCCGACGGCACCTACCAGCTCGGAACGCCATTGCTCGACAAGGTCTCCATCCACGTAGGCAAAGACAAAACCTTTACCGTTACCGCAAAGAACGTCTCCGACAAGAACATCTATGTGCAGTCGGTATCGCTCAACGGCAAGCCGCTGACCTCAACTTTCATCACGCACAACGACATTATCAGCGGCGGTACGCTGGCCTTCATCATGGGCCCGGTGCCCAACAAGAGCTGGGGCACGGAACGGGAAGCGGAGAAATAGCCTTGAATCTGAAGTTTCTTGATTGGCTGATTGTTATCGTCTGCATCTCCGGCCTGATCGCCCTTGTGCGTCTCAGCAAGCGCTACATGCAGAGCGTCGCCGACTTCCTCAGCGCGGGGCGCACCGCCGGACGCTACATGATCAGCGTCTCGCAGGGCATGTCCGCGCTGGGATCCATTACCATTGTCGGCATGTGGGAGATGAATTACATCGCGGGCTTCTCTCTGCGCTGGTGGGAATTCACTATGGGTGTGGTGCTGCTGGCCATCACCGTCTCCGGTTGGGTCATCTACCGCTTCCGTCAGACGCGCGCCCTCACCGTCGCGCAGTTCTTCGAGATCCGCTACAGCCGCCGCTTCCGCATCTTCGCGGGGCTGCTCGCCTTCACCTCGGGCATCGTTAACTTCGGTATCTTTCCCGCCGTCGGTGCGCGCTTCTTCATCTACTTCTGCGGTTTGCCGTCCGAGCTTGAAATCGCCGGGCTCTACATTCCCATGTTTCCGCTGGTCATGGCGCTGTTTCTCTCCATTGCCCTTTACTTCCTCTTCGCCGGCGGGCAGATTGCCGTCATCATCACCGAGTTCGTGCAGGGCATCTTCGTCAACAGCGTCTTCATCGTCATCGTCATCTATTTTCTGCTGACCGTGGACTGGCAGCAGATTTTCGCCGCGCTCATCACCGCTCCCGCCGACGCCTCGCTCATCAATCCTTACCACACCAGCAATGTCAAGGACTTCAACCTGTGGTATTTCCTGATCGGCGTCGCCGGCGTCATCTATGGCAAGATGTCCTGGCAGGGCACTCAAGGCTACAATTCGTCGGCCAAGAGCGCCCATGAGGCCAAGATGGGTGAAGTCCTCGGCAATCTGCGCGACATCCCCAAGTGGCTGATGCTGATCTTTGTCCCCATCATCGCCTACACGGTCATGCATCACCCCGGCTTCTCGGTCCATGCCGACGGCGTGAACAACATCCTCAGCGGCGTAGCCTCCAAAGCCCTCAAGAGCCAGCTTACCGTGCCGCTCGTCCTCAGCAAGCTTCTGCCCTTGGGTCTGATGGGCGCGCTCACCACCGTGATGCTCATGGCCACCATCGGCACGCACGACAGCTATCTGCATTCCTGGGGCAGCATCTTCATTCAGGATGTGATCATGCCCTTCCGCCGCAAGCCCTTCGCGCCGGAACAGCATCTGAAAGTGCTCAGACTCTCGATTCTCGGTGTCTGCATTTTCATCTTCCTCTTCAGCATGATCTTCCAGCAGAGTGAATACATCTTCCTCTTCTTTGCCATCACCGGGGCCATTTTCACCGGCGGCAGCGGCGCGGTCATCATCGGCGGTCTCTATTGGAAGCGCGGCACCACCGCCGCGGCCTGGAGCGCATTGATTACCGGCTCGGTGATCGCCGTCGGCGGCATCATCATTCACCAGATCAACCCTGACTTTCCCATCAATGGCCAGATGTTCTGGGGCATCGCCATGGCGGGTTCCTCCATCATCTACATTGTGGTGTCGTTGCTCGACAAGCGCCACGCCTTTGACATGGACAAGATGCTGCATCGCGGCGCCTATGCCATTCGCGGGGAAAACCAGATCGTTGACGAGGTTCCCGTGCGCGGCCTGCGGATGCTCGGCATGGGCAAGGAGTTCACCCGCGGCGACAAAATCACTTACGTCGTCGCCTATGCATGGACCCTCGTCTGGAGCATCGTCTTCCTCGTCGGCACCTTCTACAATCTCTCCGCCACTGTCGCCGATTCCGCGTGGATGAGCTTCTGGCGCGTCTTTATTCTCATCAATGTCGTGGCCTCCATCGCGGTCATTATCTGGTTTTCCATCGGCGGTCTGCGTGACCTCAAGGACATGCTCCACCGCCTCAAAACCATGGTCCGCGATCATCACGACGACGGCTTTGTCGAACGCACTTCAGCAAAGGAAGCTCCGGCCCATGCGACGCTGGCCCAAGAATCCGATCTTAACCCGAAATAGCATCCCTTCCCTTTCGCCGCACCTCGTGGATGTCAGTTCGGTCTTCAATCCCGGCGCGGTACTTTTCAATGGACAGGTGCTGCTCATGCTCCGTGTGCAGAACCGGGGGCGTGAGACCTTCTTCCTCACCGCCCGCAGCACCAATGGCCATGACTTCACCGTCTCGCCGCGCATGGTTCATTTTCGCGGACTTGAACAGGTCAAAGAGACTATCTTCCACTGCTACGATGCCCGCATCACGCGCCTCGGTGACGATTACTTCATCCTCTTCGCCATGGATATGGAGGACGGCTGCCGCCTCGGTCTTGCCAAAACGGTGGACTTCGAGAGTTTCGATTTCCTTGGTATCTGCTCCGAAAATGACAACCGCAATGGCGTGCTCTTCCCGGAGCAAATCGGCGGCAGATTTTTGCGTCTCGACCGCCCCAACCGCGTACAACTTGCCGGCGGCCCGGTCTCCGGCAGCGCCATCTGTCTTTCCGAGTCCGATGATCTGCTCCACTGGAAACCCGTCGCACCGCTGCTCGATGGTCGCTTTCATTACTGGGATGAACTCATCGGCGCGGGCCCTCCGCCCATCAAGACCCGCGAGGGCTGGCTCTGCATCTATCACGGTGTCGCTACTCATTTTGCCAGTTCCAACATCTATCAGGCCGGAGTCTTCCTGCTCGACCTGCACGACCCTTCCAAGCTGCTGGCGCGCAGCCGTTACAACATCCTCGAGCCACGCGAACCTTATGAACTCACCGGCCAGGTTCCCAATGTCGTCTTCCCTTCCGGTGCCATCGTCAAACACGCAGACACTGAAGGTTTCGCTGATCCTTCGAGCGAAGTCCTCGTCTACTACGGCGCGGCGGACACAGCCGTGGGGCTGGCTGTAACCACTATCGAAGAACTGCTCTCCGACGCGCGGATGGCCTGATGATCTCTATCATCCCCCAGCCCGTCAGCATTCAACCGCAGCCCGGTAGTTTCGCGCTCTCCCCGCACATGCTGGAACGCTGGCAGAGTGACGGCATTGAAGCCATCGCCACCCTGCACATGGTCCACGATACGGAACTCGGCGCAGAAGGCTATGAACTGGTGGTCAGCCCGGAGGCCGTGCACATCCATGCACCCACGCCTGCCGGGCATTTTTATGCCGAGCAGACTCTGCGGCAACTGGTAAATGAAGAATCCCACATTCCGTGCCTCACCATCCGCGACTACCCGCGCTTTTCGTGGCGCGGCATGCACCTCGATGTCAGCCGCCATTTCTTCCCCGTCGAATTCATCAAGCGCTACCTCGACATCCTCGCCCTTCACAAGCTCAACACCTTCCACTGGCACCTCACCGATGATCAGGGCTGGCGCATCGAAATCAAGCGCTATCCCCGTCTCACCGGCATCGGCGCGTGGCGTGTCAATCGCGAAGACATGCCGTGGAATGAGCGCCCTCCGCAAGATCCCAACGAGATAGCCGATTACGGTGGCTTCTATACCCAAGAGCAGATCGCCGACATCGTCACCTATGCGGCGGATCGCTCAATCACCGTCGTGCCCGAAATCGAGATGCCCGCCCATGCGCTTGCCGCTCTCGCGGCCTATTCCGAATTCTCCTGCACCGGCGGCCCCTTTACCGTCGCGTCCGGTCAATACTGGCCCGACACCGATCTCTTCTGCGCTGGCAACGATGAGACCTTTGTCTTCCTCGAGAACATCCTCACCGAAGTCGCCGCGCTCTTTCCGGGCGAGTTCATCCACATCGGCGGCGATGAAGCTGACAAGCGCGAGTGGGAAAAGTGCCCCAAATGCCGGCAGCGCATGCGCGAGCAGGGCATCGAGAGCCTCGCCGGTTTGCAGAGCTACTTCATTACTCGCGTGGGCCGCATTCTCCAGAAACTGAACAAGCGGCTCATCGGCTGGGATGAAATCCTCGAAGGCGGTCTGCCCGCGAGTGCTGCCGTCATGTCATGGCGCGGCACCGAAGGCGGTATTGCTGCGGCCCGTCAAGGCCATGATGTCGTCATGTGCCCCGCCTCCCATCTCTATTTCGACCACTATCAGGCCGACCCCGCTACCCAGCCCAAAGCCTTCGGCGGCTTCTCACCCCTCTCCAAAGTCTATGCCTTCGAACCCATCCCCGCAGAACTGTCCGCGTCCGAGGCTCAGCATATCCTCGGTGCCCAGGCCAATCTCTGGACCGAGTACGTTCCCACCACTGCTCACGGCCAGTACATGGTCCTCCCCCGCATCGCTGCCTTGGCTGAAGTGGTCTGGTCGCCCCAAGTTCAACGGAATTGGGACGGTTTCGCCAAGAGGCTTCCTTTGCGCCTTGCACACTATTCCCGGTTAGGTCTACAATATTGCCAAAACTGGGAGTAGCTTCGGCATTTGTCGGAGGGGCGGATCTTAGATCCGCCCGCTGATCAAGTGCGATACAGAACAGGGCGACCCGCACGGATCGCCCTGTCTCATGCCCTCGGGGTAGGGGCCGATTGCATCGGCCCGCCTCGCTTAAACCCCGTCCCACCCAGTCACCGCTCCACATCGCGGGAGTTGCCTTAGTCCCTAAAGTATTCCCCCCACCTATTCGTCTCCAATATCGCGGAGAGGCCTACCTGACCGCATTTTCGGGAAAACATTCCAAATGGTCAGTTTTTGGCTTGACTTTTCCGATCAGCCATTTTATATTTAAACCAACCGGTCAGTCAATTTCGTAGTCAGTTTGCGCTGTCATCAAGTGGGCTCATAGAACTTGGTAAGGCGCTGAAAAGTGTGGGCTTACGTACTGACCAGTCAGTTTGGAGCTAAAATGACAGAACATTTAGACCGCGACACCCGCCGCGAACAGATCCTCGATGCGGCCTCCAAGATGTTTATCGCACAGGGCTACGAAAACAGCTCCGTCGATGACATCGCCAAACTTGCCGGACTTTCCAAGGGTTCAATCTACTGGTACTTCCGCAGCAAACTGGAAATTCTCTTTGAACTGACCGACCGCTGCGTCGAAGAGAGTCAGCGCGAAATCGTGCGCCTCGCCTCCATCGACAAATACGGGCTCGAAGCCCTCTATAAGTCGCATCGCGATCTCTATCAGCTCGATCTGCAGTATCCCGACCGCGAGATGCTTTACAGTCAATTATACGCCCTCGCGCCGCGCTACCCCGAAATCAATGAACGTCTCAAGGAATATCACCGCCGCTGGGACGCCACCACCACCCGGCTCTTTGAGGATGCGGTAAACAAAGGTCAGTTCCGGCCCGTAGACGCCATGCGGCTCGGCCAGGCCATTTCCGCGCTCTACAACGGGCTGCATATCCGTAAACAGATTGATCCCGAAATTGATATGATCGCCGTTCTCGAAACTGCTACTAAACTTTTTTACGACGCTCTGATCGTCACCCAGGACGAAACAGCCTCCGTCGAGGACAAAGGATGAAGGACCTTCGCTTTGCCGTCGCCGCCCTGCTTCTCACTCTGCTCTTCGCAGGCGGCGCATCGGCCCTGACTCTCGAACAGGCCATCGAACTTGGCCACCAGCGGTCCCTGCAGATGCAGGATCCGCAAATTGACCGCGAACGCATCGGTGGCCGCATCAAAGAAGCGTGGGCCAACGCTCTGCCCGACGTTTCCGCTCAGGTTGCCGCCCAGCAGTATTGGAGAATCCCCACGGTTCCCGTCAAGTTCGGCGGACAAACCGTCCTGCTCCAACTGAACCAGAAAGACAATGCCCTCGCCTCGGCCACGCTCAATCAGCCACTCTACACCTTCGGGCGCGTCTCGTCCGGGCTGAAAGCCGCCTACGCCGCGCGCCGTTCCAACGCCCATCTCATCAGCAGCACCGACCGCTCGGTCTCACTCGATGTCATGCAGCGCTTCTGGACCGTGCTCCTCATGCGCGAGGTCGTCAACGCCCGTCAGACCAGCCTTGCCGTCAGCGACAGTGCCCTCAAACGCATTCAACAGATGCGCGCCGTCGGCCTCATGAGCGATTACGATGTCCTGCGGGCCGAAGTTCAGGCCGGTAACCAGATCCCCGCCCTGCGTCAGGCCGA